>JAUWMJ010000176.1 GCA_030613225.1 Desulfobacterales bacterium | reverse complement strand
CTTCCCCTTCTTCTTACTATGAGTCTCCTGCAGGCGTGGATGAAAGAAGAAGGGGTGGATCTGACTGTCATCGGATTAATGGCACTTGTAGGTTTGCCCTATACCATGAAGTTTCTCTGGGCTCCTTTCCTCGATCATTTTACTCTTCCTGGTTTTGGACGTAGAAGAGGATGGCTTCTTGTAGCGCAAGTTTTTCTGATAATCTCTATTGTGGGGCTGGGTTTAACTGATCCCGGAAAAAGTCCGTGGATGGTGGCTTTTGCCGCATTTTTAGTGACATTTTTCAGTGCTTCTCAAGACATTGTTGTAGATGCCTATCGAAGAGAAGATCTGCCTGATGAAGAACTCGGTCTTGGATCCTCCCTGTATGTTAACGGGTACAGGGTGGGAATGCTTCTGGCTTCGGGAGGCGGCCTGATTATGGCAGATCATATGTCATTTTTCATGGTCTATGTGATTATGGCTGCATGTATGCTGCCTGGTGTTCTTACCACTCTGCTTGCTCCTGAACCCGATGCATCTGCCGGCACGCCTAAAAACTTTAAAGATGCCGCTCTCGGCCCTCTGGTTGAATATTTCAGCAGGAGTGGTGCTATATGGATCCTCGCCTTCATCCTATTATACAAAATCGGCGATACAATGGCCAGTGCCATGACTATGCCATTTTATCTTGATATCGGGTTTTCAAAAACCGAAATCGGCGCTGTGGTGAAACTGTTCGGGTTCTGGGCAACTATAGCGGGCAGTTTAATTGGTGGAGTGCTAATGCTTCGCATGGGAATAAACCGGAGCCTGTGGATTTTTGGGTTTCTTCAGGCCTTATCTACCGCAGGTTTTGCAATTTTGGCGAAAATCGGTTATAACATTGGCCTGTTGTCCGGCGTCATAGCTTTTGAAAACTTAAGTGCCGGTATGGGAACGGCTGCATATGTGGCTTTCATGGCTAGCATTACAAATAAAAAATTTACTGCTACGCAATATGCGCTTTTAACCAGTCTGATGGGTATCCCCAGGGTAATGGCTTCAGCCCCGACAGGTTTTCTTGCAAAAAATATAGGCTGGGAAGGTTTTTTTATTTTTTGCACACTGATTGCCATTCCCGGAATGCTGCTTTTATTTAAGTTTGCGCCATGGAATCCGGCGCGCATGGAATTTGCTGAAAATGAATAATGTTGTACAAATAAATAATGCTTTAGATCGCTGGAAAAAACTATCCATTGAAAGAAGAGAAATTCTTTCTCTTCCTTCGGAAAAGGCACTGGAGCGGATTCTTGATGCTCATCAGCCCGCCGCCCTTGTGCATTCGATTCCGGAAGAGGATTTTTATTTTTTGGTACATGATATAGGTCACAATGATTCTTTGCCACTGTTATCACTGGCATCAAACAAACAGTGGGAATACATGGTCGATCTGGAAGTATGGGAAAAGGACAGGTTCGGAATAGAATCGATTACAAAATGGCTTGATCTGCTTTTTATAGCAGATCCGGTACGCCTGATAAAATGGTTGATCAGTGAAAAAACCGAGTTTTTAGAATTCTACCTGCTAAATAATATAGAGGTTAGAATCAGGGAACATGATCAGGACCCTTCGGATTTCGGCGAAGGTTTTTTTACAGTTGACGATACATATTACATAAGAATTATGGAAGATCCGACAGACCAAATATCCGATATCTCAGAACCAGACACCCAGCCAAAAAGATACCGAAAGGAGTTTTTGGTAAAATTTCTTGAAAGCATTGCAGCCTATGACCATGTAAAGTATCAACAGATTCTGCACGAAGCATTAAGCATTATCCCTGCAGAAGTTGAAGAAGAAGCTTTTCGTATGCGCAATGTGAGACTGGCTGAAAAAGGGTTTTTACCTTTTGATGAAGCAATAGGTGTTTATCAACCTTTAAGCCCGAAAAACCTTAAGAGCCGGAGCGCTAAATCGTTAATAAGAGAAGAAGGCAAAGAGTTGCTTCTACCTGTCCCGTTTTATCCGACTGATATGTTAAAAGAAGATAACCTGTTTACAAGGTCTTTGGCGAGGATTAAAGTAGATGATATTTTGCAGCAGATACAGGCTGAATTTGCATTTCTTTGTAATCAGGTCATCACAGCAGATCATAAAAAAACAAGAAGCAGAGAAGAATTAAGAGACATTGTTAAAAAGGCCTGTGGATATATTAGTATCGGCCTTGAGCGTATGACTGAAAAAGAAGGAAGCATAAGCTCAAAACTCAGGGGTGATCACTGTGCTTTGTTTCTGAAAGAGCATCTACTCTCTTCTATTTTCAGGGTTGGGTACGGTCTTGCCCTTAAATTAAAGTGGCGGGCTGAAAAATGGCTCGATAAATGCTGGTTTGCCGGTAAGGGACTTCCCCTGACCTTCTGGGGAGAAGAATGGACAGGTGTACTAGGTGGTATTCTGATTAAAAAACCATTATTTTATGACAACTATAAATCAGGTTTGCTATACAGGGAGTTTGTTTCCATCAATGACATAAAAGAAACGGAAACAGAGTTGGATAATATTATAGCATTTGATGATCTTATTTCATCAATGTCTATAAATCTAAAACCGCTTTCGTCTTACCGGTTTTTAACGCATAAAAACCTTATTCTTACTCTTTGGGCCAGACACTATCTAAACCTGCCGGAAGAACCGGATCCGCTATCTGTTGACAAATTTAAACGTTTTCACGCTCTTCTTTTCTCAAACAAAGGAAAAATAAAAAAAATTGGCCGGCCTATGAAAGAGTCTTTTTTAAAATGGCTGGCTGAAAGAACCGGAACAAGCGATTTTGAACTTTCCAAAAGTCTGGGAAAAACCTTTGAAAAACTTTTTTCCGAGATAGAAATAGAATATGGACAGGTTTCATCACAAGACCTTGACCCAAGATATATTCATCTTTTTCTGGTAGAAAAGTAGAAAAAACTCATACCGTAAGGGTTAGCGATTGAGGATCGGTCAAAGATGGCCTGAAGATGAGATGCGAAAATGTGAAGTTATTCTTGCGGTAGCCCTAAGCCACTAACCGTGAACTTTGAACCGTGAACCTGGCAACCTGAGCAGAGCACAATAAATCTACCTATTCAGGTGTCGAAACGATAGGAAGGCGAATAGCAGGTTGTTAAACCGACGAGCAACAAAGCCGTGGGGAATGGATCGCTTCATCAGAATGTGAAGATATTTTTAAGCGATTTAGTACAGTCCTTCGTTATTAACCATGAAGATGTTTAATAATGTGTACACCACTTTCTATTATCCCTTCATCCACTAAATTTTTGTGACATTTTCTACAAAGAGGACCGATTTCATCTCCAGTGACTGACTCATCATAGATGGGGTCAGCGTTAATCAGTTCATCACATTCGCAACAATATTCCATTTCGTTCATTTAAACCAGCCTTTCAGTCCATGGATTTCCTATTATTTCCATATCGGCATAAATCTCCTTTGACTTTAGTGAAAAATCAGGATGGCTTATAGTATGCAACTCAATTGCAATAAAAAATCTTAATCCATTTTATAAAATTGCCTTAAAGCCGCCTATAGGTCATTAGTATTATTGTTATAGCAAAGATATTTCAGCAAATCATAAATTTCTTGACAAAAGATACTGAATGCAATAAAGTTGCATTGTTTTCTTTCATTTTCAGGGCAACAACAATTCAAATCAAAACCAAGGCTGATATAAGGTAGATAGAAAAAAGATGAGAGACCTTTTCAAAACGGCAATGATTATGTTTCTTTTCGGTTTGTGTATGCTTTTCCAAGAGACTGCTTACGCAAAAAACGTAATCCCTGTTTATGTGAGTATTGTGCCCCAAAAATATTTTGTGGAAAAGATTGGCGGCGCTCTTGTAGATGTTTCAGTAATGGTTAAGCCCGGAGCCAGCCCGGCGTTATATGAGCCTAAACCCAGACAGATGGTTGCCCTTTCAAAAACAAAGATTTACTTTGCCATTGGAGTACCGTTCGAAAAGGTGTGGCTTAAAAAGATTGCCGGGGCAAATCCGAAAATGCGAATTGTAAATATCCAGGACGGCATCCATAAAATTTCTATGGAAACACACCGCGAGCACGGGGGAGAGCGTCATAAAGAGACGTATAATCATATTGTGAAAGATCCCCATATCTGGCTTTCACCAACCCTTGTTAAAACCCAGGCACGAAATATTTTAAATGCCCTTGTTGCTATGGACCAGGCTAATAAATCAGTGTATGAGGCCGGTTATAAACAATTTATTATTGAAATTGAAAACCTGGATGCTGAGTTAAAAGGAATTTTCGCCGGGAAAAGAAAAGGAATGGAATTTATAGTATTTCATCCTTCATGGGGGTACTTTGCCCAGGGATATGGTCTAAAGCAGATCCCGATGGAGATTGAAGGGAAGGACCCAAAACCTGCTGATCTCCAGCGCCTTATCAAACACGCGAAAAAGCTTGGTGTAAAAGTTATTTTTGTTCAACCCCAGTTCTCTGCTGCAAGTGCAAGTGTTATTGCACATGCAATAGGCGGACAAATCGCCTTTGCAGACCCTCTTGCTTTAAACTGGCCGGATAATCTGCGTCAAGTTGCCGCTAAGTTCAAAGCTGCATCGAAGTAAAAAAATTATGGACAAGCCTGTTATAGATATTAAAAATTTATGGTTTTCCTTCAACGGAGAGCCGGTTTTGCAGGACGTTAATTTTACCCTTTATCATAAAGAGTTTCTGGCCATGATTGGCCCCAACGGAGGGGGAAAGACTACCTTGCTTAAATTAATGCTGGGGCTTTTCGAGGCTGACAGGGGTGAAATCCGGGTCTTTGGCCGGCCTCCTAAGCAAGTTGCTCACCGCATCGGTTATGTGCCACAGGATATCCATATCAATAAAAACTTCCCCATATCTGTCCTGGATGTCGTGCTCATGGGGAGATTAAGGTCAGGCACAAGCTGGTCACATTACAAAAAGGATGATCGGATTACCGCACAGACAGCCCTTGGGAAAGTGGAAATGGAACAATTTAAAAATCGTCATATTGATGAGCTTTCCGGTGGTCAGCGGCAGAGGGTTTTTATTGCAAGAGCCCTTGTTACAGAGCCTGAAATTCTCATTCTGGATGAACCGACAGCCAGTGTTGATGCAAAAGGCCAGGCTGAAATTTACACAATTTTAAAAGATCTTAATGAGAAAGTTACAATTCTGGTAGTAAGCCATGATCTCCTGGCTCTTTCTAGTTATGTTAAATCAGTTGCATGTGTAAACCGCCGTGTACATTTCCATGGGGCTGCCGAAGTCACAGAGGAAATGCTGGAGATGGCGTATCAATGTCCGGTGGAATTAATAGCTCATGGATTACCGCACCGTGTTTTGCGTGCACATAATGGGGATTGACATACTATGTTCGAAGTCCTGCAGTTTGAGTTTATGAGAAATGCCCTGCTGGCCGGTCTTCTCGCCAGCGTTATATGTGGCATTATCGGAACCTTTGTCGTTGTTAACAGGATTGCCTTTCTTGCAGGAGGCATAGCACATGCGGCATACGGCGGCATCGGTATCGCATTTTTTTTCGGATTGCCATATATTGTCGGAACACTGGGCTTTACCCTTTTTGCAGCGCTTATAATGGCGGCTGTAACTCTGAAAGCCAAAGACAGGGCGGATACTTTTATCGGAGTGTTATGGGCTGTTGGAATGGGGCTGGGAGTACTCCTTTTAGACCTGACACCAGGATATAATGTCGATTTAATGAGTTATCTTTTTGGCAGCATTCTGGCTGTTCCGAAATCGGATCTCTGGCAGATGTTGGTAATGTGCTTAAGTGTTGGGCTTATAGTACTATTTTTCTATAATGACTTCCTGGCCATGTCTTACGACGAGGAATTCGCCCAGCTTCGGGGAGTTCCTGTGAAGGGGCTGTATTTTCTTCTCATCGGCATGATTGCCCTTTCTATTGTCATGATTATTCGTGTGGTCGGCCTGATTCTTGTTATTGCACTGCTGACCATTCCGCCATATATTGCTGAAAAATATGCGCGATCTCTCAGCATGATGATGCTTATTTCTACCCTGCTTTGCTGCATGTTCACTATGGTCGGGCTATGGCTTTCATACATTTTGAATCTTACATCAGGAGCGACAATCATCATGGTAGCGGCAGTGGCCTTTTTTATATCATTTTTAGTGCAGCATTTGAAAACTAAACGTTTATATTCAAGGGCTATTGGCGATTGATATCTGTAGCCGTTCACGGGTTCAAAGGTTCAGGGTTCAGGGGTTGGTGGTTCTCAACACAAAACTGAATCCTATCGAAAATTCGTAATCTCTAACTGGAGAAGGATGGTGGATCAACAATACATAACGAAAAAGCTGAGTTTCAGGATGTTTACGATCATGCCGGACGTACCCGTGCCACCATTCGTGGTTTCATCAAATACCTGCTGTCCTATGAACAAGGTCGATAAAAAAAGCAACCTTGAACCTCTGAACTCTGAACGCTTACGGGGAAATCATGTGTTATCAATGCGATTATGCGCATCTTCTTGAAAATTCCGGTTTGGGCTCCACACCGAATCGATTGAAGATACTGGAAGTTATAGGAAACAACAATTACCCTTTAAATCCCAGTGAGATTATTGATATATTAAGTCGCAGCACTGATATCAATCGTGTTACGGTTTATCGGATCCTTGATC
>JAUWMJ010000161.1 GCA_030613225.1 Desulfobacterales bacterium | reverse complement strand
TTATGTATAAATATTTTGTCTTCATTTTATTTTTTCAATCATAACACTTTTCTTTAAATCCTGCAAAATCATTTCTACATCAGCTTCGCATCCTGGTGCAATATTAATCACCACGATTCCCTTTTCAGAATCGACTGTTGTTATTACCGCCAGACCGTCATAAGCTTCAAGGATAAATTTTAAAAAAGAAATTTCTCTTCTGTCAACACGGTAATATTTTTTTGTTGTTTCAACCATTTTTCATTTTAGCTGTTCTAATGTATTTTAAATTATAACCATATGCCATGTTTTTTTCAATAGAATTATTGTCTATATACTACGCATTTTTCAAATCAACTTCATGAAAAATGTGGTTTTTTCAGAGCCGTGAATAACTATAAATTGAAGATTGTCGATTGAATATTGAATATTGAAGGAATGCTGTCGATTGATGATTGAATGAACCTTGTTTGCCGGGCGCAGCCTGAAGCACAGCGACTTCCACCAATCGACAATCTTCAATCTTCAATCTTCAATCTTCAATTATAGTTATATTTCCATTTAGTGACATCAACAACAAATTGTCGATATGATGTTGCTAAGGGCTCAATAATAAGGTATATGGCCCAATTATGAAAAAAGACTGGCAAATCCTTCAGCCGGATATTCAATCCGTTAAAAATCTTTGTGATATTCTCAAATGCCATCGAATCACCGCGACCCTTCTTGTAAACCGAAAGATAGACACCGCTGAAAGCGCTTTGAAATTTCTTAACCCTTCTCTTAATAATATACGATCCCCATTTTCCATAAAAGATATGGATACCGCTGTTCGCCGCATCTACAAAGCCATAAAAAGTTCTGAAAAAATTCTGATTTTTGGAGATTACGATGTTGACGGTATCACATCCACATCTATTCTTCTAGACTTTTTACAAAATACCGGCGCCGATGTCCATTATTATATTCCCCACAGAGCCAAAGAAGGGTATAGCCTTCAGACTATGCATATTTCAGACTATGCAATACCAAACGGAATAAATTTAATAATCACCGTTGATTGCGGCTCCGACAGCCATGATACAGTTAAAACGGCACAGGATGCAGGAATAGATGTAATCATCACCGACCATCATATTATATCAAAAAAACTTCCCGAAGCCATCGCAGTTGTAAACCCAAAACGTCGCGACTGCACTGCCGGTTTTGATAATCTCGCCGGTGTCGGTGTGGTATTTGTTCTTATCATCTGTCTTAGAAAATACATGCGTGACATGAATTTCTGGCAAGACGGAACGGAACCAAATCTAAAAGACCTTTGTGATCTTGTTGCCCTCGGTACACTGGCTGATTCAGTACCCCTTATTGACGAAAACCGTATATTTGCAAGTGCAGGAGTCCAAGTCATTAAAACAGGAAATAATCGCCCCGGAATTAGGGCTCTTCTTAAAACATGTCATATAGAAAACTCTTATATAAACTCTGAAGATATCGCCTTTAAGATTGCACCGCGTTTAAATGCCCCGGGACGAATGGAACATGGAAAACTTTCAGTTGAATTACTGACAACAGAAAGCTTAAATGATGCTGTGCAGATGGCAAGGTCTCTTAACGATTTAAATATTTTAAGAAGGAACATTGAACAGGAAATCATTAACAATATTCATACTTACCTTGCTGAAAATCCCGGTGAACTGGAAAAAAGGTCCCTTGTTTTGTCGGCCGACCACTTGCACGAAGGTGTGCTTGGAATCGTTGCTTCAAGACTGGTTGATAATTATTTTCGTCCGGTTGTAGTTATATCAACAAAAAACGGTATCGGAAAGGGTTCGGCCAGGAGTATTCCCGTATTTGACCTTTATGAAGGACTTTCCGCATGTTCCGACGACCTTGTTCATTTTGGCGGGCATTCAATGGCTGCCGGCTTGAAAATAAAGTTAAAAAATATCGAGCGCTTTAAAATCAATTTTGATAATACAGTCGAAGCAGGCATCAAACCAGCTGATTTCACACCAAAACTTTCCATTGATTGTGAACTTGGCTTTGACGATATTTCAGACAGGCTAATTGATGAAATCGAATCTTTAACACCCTTTGGTAATGGTAATCCCGAACCGCTTTTTGTAGCGAAAAATGTAGAGGTTTTTTCTTCAAAAATTGTTGGCAAGAACCACAGAAGTATGCTTTTAAAACAGTCCGCAGGAAAGATGCCAAAAATTTTCAATGCCATTCATTTTAATGCTCTTACCGACGATCCTTTAAAGGATAATTTTGACCGGATTGCATTCAGACTGCGCTGGAATCGATGGAACGGACAAAAGAAGGTTCAAATTGTAGTCGAAGAAATATAATTTTCATTGCAATTTTGTTTTTTTAACATTAAAAACACAAATATTTCACAAGTAAAGAATCCATGCTCGATGGACGTGGCATTTATTTGCCCCTCGAAGGAGTTGTCGGATACACCAGGTTTAAAGTGACTAAAGTGCCTAAAGTGAGCTAAAGTGCCTAAAGTTAAGGAATGCTGTCTATTTTTATTAAAAAAAGATGGAGCAGAGCGACACCACAACTTTAGGCATTTTAGGCACTTTAGCTCACTTTAGACACTCTTTGAAATTTACCCAGGCGAAGCCAATTATCTCTGAACACGCCTGAAGGACGTGGTTTTAAAATTGAATAATATTCCAAAGGACAGGTAATACAAAATGGCAAAGATATTCCGCCCAAGCACACGGGAAGCAAGTATCATATCAAAAATAGAGTCCTCAAAGGAACATGCCCGAAGAATGGCAATAAACGCTGTCAGAGACTGTATTGATCCTTTGTCTAATGCAATTGCGATGAAACTTGTGGAAAATAGTCTTGTTGAAACAACAAGCAAAAACTCCCTTGAAGAACAGATCAAGCTGTGCCTCGATAAACTGGGCCGTGCAGACGATTTTGATGTTGACTACCAGATCTCTCCACTCAGAAACCTGGTGCCACAGCCCCATGTTGTAAGTATTTATGTTACGGCTTTTGTTCTGGAACAGCTAATAAATCACAAAGATACTGTTGATATCTTCGGTTCTGATGAAGAAATCTATACAGTAATAAACAGGCAAGTTAAAAAATTCCTGCCATAATAATGCGCCCTTTATTTCATCCCAGACTTATTAATTCGGCTTTTGACGACCCGGTTCTCTTTATTCCATTTCTTTTGGAAAAACGTGCCGTCCTGTTTGATCTGGGCGATATCCATTCACTCTCATCAAGAGATATTCTCAAAATCAGTCATGTATTTATTACCCACACACATATTGATCATTTTTTCGGGTTTGACAGACTGCTTCGTCTCTTTCTTGGCCGGGAAAAAATTATTTATATGTATGGTCCGGCCGGTTTTCTTAAAAATGTCGAAGGTAAACTCGCCGCATACTCATGGAATCTGGTAGATAATTTTTCCAATCAGTTCGGTTTTCATTTAACAGAAGTACATCCAAAACATCTGATTACTAACCTGTACCTGTGTCGTGATAAATTCCGTCCTGTCCGCCCTGCAAAGGTAAAACCTTTCAGCAGCATTTTATTTGAAGAACCCGCCCTGTCAATATCCGCAGTAGTGCTTGACCACAGTATTCCCTGCCTTGGGTTTTCCATCAGGGAACGTTTTCATGTCAATATAAAAAAAGACGGTTTAGATTCTCTTGGTCTCGAAACAGGCTCGTGGCTTCATGATTTTAAACAGGCTTTGTTCAACCACAAGCCCCCGGATTCGGAATTTGAAACAAATATCAAAAAAGGAGTTTCAGGGAAAAAGAAATTTTTATTAGGTAATCTTGCAAAACAAATCGCCATTATAACGCCAGGCCAGAAAATAACTTATATCGTAGATGTTGTATATAATGAGTCTAATGCAGCTAAAATTATCGACTTTGCAAAAGATTCGGATCATCTTTTTATAGAAGCCGCCTTTCTTGATAAGCATAAAAATATTGCCGAAACTAAAAAACATCTCACCGCCCGCCAGGCTGGCACAATCGCAGCCATGGCAAGCGTAAAACAATTTACTATCTTCCATTTCTCGCCACGGTACACCGGCCAGGAGAAAGAACTTCAAAAAGAAGCACAACAGGCATATGATACTGATTCGGCAAGTTGACTTTTCTTATAAATTTTCACGAAATATTCGAATCAATGCTGTCTGTATAGCGCTATTTTTAATTTAGACTTTACTTAAGTGCTTTTTTCTGTTAATCATTTTACGGTTTTATGCCATCTAAATACTTCTTGTTATAAGTTTTGTTGATTGTAATATAATCAAGTTTCGCACCCTTTAATTTATCCAAAGCGTCAGACGGTAAGGGCTAAAATAAATTTTAAAGCGAAATATACTGCCTGTGATTTTAACGAGTAAATAAAACTCTTTTTACTAACGTTTTTTAAACCGCAGAATATCGAACAAGGAATGATGAATGTCGAAGTAAGGCATTAAAGACCCAAAGTCTTCGTTGAACATGGTCATTTTCCAAAGTAATTGCAAATTTGACTCCAAATTTTGGATTAGGCCTGCCTGTGCGGTGCACGCAGACAGGCCTGTCGAAGATGGCGTTTTTCTTATAAATACACGTTCCAAATGAAGCCAGGGAACTAAAAGAACCTTGAACCTCTGAACCCTGGTCGCCTACGGCGCCGCCAAAGGCGGGTAAACCTTTGAACCCGTGAACGCCTACAAATATTATTATGCCAAAAACAGATAACAGGGAATATCCAAGGGTAGAAACACGCAACGTTGTTTCTTATGTTTGCCTTGATAAAAAAGGTACTGAAATCGGGGAAGGAATGGGTGAAACTTTAAATATCAGCCAGGGTGGAATCCTTCTAAAATCAGCATATCCTATTGAATCTGAATTTATTTTACTCATGTCCATAGACCTGGAAAATAATATAATGGAAATAAAAGGAAAAGTCGCCCATTCAAAAAAGGATAAATCCGATAAATATGAAACCGGCATCAGCTTTCTTGGAACACACGATGAAAATATCCAAATTATTACGAAATTTATAAAAACCTATCACTCCCGGAAAAACAGGAATCGTTGAAACAGTGAGGCCTTTGAAAAATGGTAATTTTTCAAAGGCCTCATAACGACAGTCAACAAACCACAAACAACAGACAATTGAGCGTTTTTCGCTCAATTAAGGTAAAACTCCTTTATCTTTTCGACTACATATGCCTGCTGATCCTCCGTAAGCTCAGGGTATATTGGAAGCGCCAGGGTATGCGAAGCTGCATGCTCGGAAATGGGAAAATCACCCTTTTTGCAATTCAGATAGGAAAAGCATTCCTGAAGATGCATGGGAACAGGATAATAAACTTCCGTTCCTATTTTCGCTTCCTGGAGAAACAGGCGAAGATCATCTCTTTTTTCCGGCACACTGATGACAAATTGATTATAAATATGGCGCCCCTGACTTTCAACCGGAAGCTTTATATTATCCAGACCTGCACTTGTAAATAACTCTCTGTATCTGTTTGCATTCTCCTGCCGTGCGGCAGTCCAGCCGTCAAGATGTTTCAGCTTGACTGAAACAATTGCTGCCTGCAAGGCGTCCAGTCGAAAATTACCCCCGATGATTTTATGATAATACTTGGGATAAGATCCGTGAACACGCAGGATTTTCAGTTTTTCATACAATTCATCTGAATTGGTCGTAACAATTCCACCGTCGCCAAAAGCACCGAGGTTTTTTGAAGGAAAAAAAGAAAAGCATCCGAAATCACCTATCGACCCTGCCCGTTTCCCTTTATACTCTGCGCCAATGGCCTGCGCCGCATCCTCTATTACAACCAGACCGTGCTTTTCTGCAATCTTTAAAATCGGATCCATATCAGCACATTGACCATACAGATGAACAGGCATTATGGCCTTGAGCCTTGAACGCTGGTCATCTGCCATGGCAGTAACAGTATTTTCTATACCACCGGTTGAAATGTTATAGGTGTCCGGATCTATATCAACAAAAACAGGCACAGCACCTGTCCGGGCAATTGAACCTGCTGTTGCAAAAAAGGTATAGGGCGTTGTAATAACATTGTCTCCAGGTCCGATATCTGCGGCTATAAGTGAAACTATCAGTGCGTCTGTCCCGGATGAAACCCCGATCGCATGTTTTAATGAGCAATATTCAGCTATCTCTTTTTCAAGTGCTTCAACTTTTGGCCCAAGAATAAAATACTGGCTTTCATAAACTTCCTGGGTGACCTTTAAAATCTCTTCCCTTATCGAATTATACTGGGCTTTTAAATCAAGTAAAGGTACTTTCATAATAAATTCAGCTCCGTTTTGTTGATTAAAAAGATTTACCACGAAGTTGCACGGAGATCCACTGAACTTTGGTTTGTTAGTATCTGTGAAATTTCCGTGAAAATCCGTGGTAAAAAGCAAATTTAACTCGCCATCAATATTCCTTTCGCTTTTTTTCCTTAAGCTCTGTAACAATCGATTTTACATCCTGGGTGTTCTCCATATCTGAAATAAATACTGAATCGGATGTCTCAACAACGACCATATTTTCAAGACAATTCACTGCAATAAGTCTCTCACTTCCAATGATTAAACAGTTTCGGGTCTTTTTTGCAATAACATCCCCCTTAATAACATTGCCTTCATCATCCTTTGGGAAAAAGTCATAAAGAGATTTCCATGATCCGATATCGCTCCACCCGAAATCCGAAGGCAAAACAGCTCCCTTGTCCGTCCTTTCCATTATTGCATAGTCAATAGATATATTAGGCAGCTTTTCATAATCCACCTTTGCCACCGTCTCTTTTACCGCAACCAAATTACTCATTCTTTTAAAAAGCTCCGGCTCAAAGACTTTAAATTCATCCATAATGACAGATGCCCTGAAAGCAAACATTCCGCTGTTCCAGAAGAAGTTGCCGGCTTTTAAATACTCTTTTGCTGTCTTTATATCCGGCTTTTCGACAAATCTTTTTATTGACAATGCTCCGCCAGATAACTCTTTCCCACCTTCAATATATCCATAACCTGTTTCCGGGTAATGAGGCCTTATGCCGAATGTAACAACAAAACCCTCATCTGCAAGTTTTATTGCTGATTTAAGTTTATCTTGAAAAACACTATTATCACGAACAACATGATCTGCAGGA
>JAUWMJ010000150.1 GCA_030613225.1 Desulfobacterales bacterium | reverse complement strand
TTCAAGTATTTCCCTCATTAATTCATCATCATCGACAACTAAAACATGACAAGAACCAAGCTCGCTTTTATCAATATTGACCATTAGGTCCTCCGGTTATTTTAAATGTTTAATTTGTAAACTGGAAATAAACAAGATACTTTAAAGAAAATCTTTTCGATCATGTCATAATGATTGCTTTGTTTAAAGTTCCAAAAAATTATTAATCATATAATTGGTTCGTGTATACTGACAACAAAAATTGTGCCAGATATAATTTTTAATTTTACCGGAGTTAATTTGATAAAAAAATAACTATAACCACTAAAAATCACTTATAAATTATGCCATAAGGTAGTGGACTTTCGGAACGCCCCTAAAATAATAAGATTCTATTCATCCATCAGTGAATATCCATTTTCTGATGCTATTCGCTCTCCACGCTGAGCACTCATACTGACCGCCGGCTGCGAGATATTGAGCTTTGGGGCAAGATCCGCCATTGTTAACCCCAATTCCCTGACCGCCCAGTAACAGAAAAGGCTTCTTACTTTGACTTTTATCGGTTGCTTTCCAGGCTGAAATATTTCTTCCGGTTTCTGAGAACGCCTTACCCAGCCGATCCAGGAAATTAATCCTGTCGGTGTCATCTTTAAATATATTTCTTCGCTCGATGCCTCTTATAATAATGTGATGAAGGGCACCGGGAGCATCACTACTGGCTTTAAGTAGTATGCCAGGGGGATATCCATATATCAGATAAAAAATAGAAACTTATTATTTTAGGGGCGTTCTGTAAGTCCGTCCTGAGAAGTTAAATAGTTAACAACGTCCCGTAGCCCAATAGTATGCGGCCCTTTTCCAATAAGATCAATTTCAAATTTTCTTATATCAAGAGCAACATCAATTGCTTCTTTGATTTGATCTTCTTTGAAGAATTTTTTGTAATTTTCTTCAGAGCCAGAAAATTTATTAATTGTATCCATGATTATATCCAATCTGTTTAAACACTCAATGCACAGCTGTGGGGCGCATGGTTTTTATGCGTCCCTACCAGCAGCATGTTCGGATTTTTCGTGTATTAGTGTCTTAATAAAATTTATTACTTTAGGATGCGACCAATTGGCTCCCCCATTGTGTTTAAGGCTTATTTTTCGATTTTTAGATATAATGAAGGTTACTGGAATGCTTTCCGTTTTGAATTCTTCAGGAGGATCACCAGCTATGTAATACAAAGGGAATTTATACTTTTTTTTCAATTGAAATTCTTTTAGTGTTTTTAAATCTTCTTGGGATATACAAATAAATGCAATTCTGTTTTTAAATTTTTGGTGGAGTTTTTTTATACTTGGCATTTCTGCTACACATGGAGGACACCAAGTCGCCCAAAAATTTACAAATAAAACCTTATCCTTGAATTCAGTCTCAAGATTAACCTTTTTCCCATCAATGCTTTGAATTTCCCAATCCAGTGAAACAGTGTCGTTGATTGGGATATCTGGTGGTGAAAAACCTTCACTTTCTATTTCTGCCATTTTTGTAATGCCTAATAAGTAAATAGCACCAAAAAGCAGACAGGGGGATAGGATTGCCCCTAACAAAAAACCAATTACCGAGCTTTTATTTATTATCTTCATTTTTGTTTCCGAACATTAGATATTGATTCGCTGCGAAAGAATTTCAGTTTTTAGAAAAAATGAATATAAGCAAGATCTGTGCAGCGATTATTCGATCGCATAATAACTTCAACCTTTTCAATAGCATATCCAATTGAATATTCAACAAAAATATTATTAGGTCTTGTTCAACTCAGTTTTTTGATACAGGTTTTTCCCAAACTGAAAAATAAGTTGTTGTATTTCAAGATAAAACACCAAAAGAGAGGAAAAAAAGATCAGCGATCACCTGCCTCTCCGAGCGGAATTTCAAATCAACAAGCTGACCCAAGAACTGGATCAAATGATCCACCCGGGAAATTAAATGGCGGGCCAAGCAAAGGAACGTAACGTCCACAAGAACATAAATCACATATTGCAGATACGGGCAGGGTTATGATATTGGCTATATGTCACTGATTTTTACACTCCCAATTTTTGCTTGATTTGAAAAAAATACTAAAAATAGCTGTTCGGGATCTGGTTGCCCATGTGCTGTGCTCGGGGGATTTATCATTTGAATTTTTATCCTCCGCCCGACCGGTGGATGCCATTCGAATCCATCAGAAAATCCAGCAATCGCGTCCCGAAAACTATAGTGCCGAGGTTGCAGTCTCCCATCAAATCGAAACCGATTTGTTCAAGTTAACCATCGGCGGCAGAATAGACGGGATCTATCATGAGTCTGATGGTGTGTTGATTGAAGAAATAAAAGCCACCACCCGAAGTCTGGATTATTTTGAGGACCATGAGAATCCCATCCACTGGGGCCAGGTAAAAACCTATTCCTATATTTATGCACTGGATCAGGATCTGAATAAAATCGACACGCAGTTGACCTATTTCCAGGTGGATACCGGCGAAATCCACAATTTCAAAAAACACTTTACCCTGACGGAACTCGAGGTCTTTTTCCAGGACCTGGTGGCCAACTATCTGAAATGGGCGGAAACAATTGTCCGCTGGGATCTTTTGCGTGATAAATCTATTCGAAAGCTTCAATTTCCCTTTGGCAATTATCGTCCGGGCCAGCGTGAAATGGCGGTCGATGTTTATCGAACTATCAAAAACAATGGTCAGCAGCTGATCCAGGCCGCAACAGGCATTGGCAAAACCATGGCGGCAATTTTTCCGGCAGTTAAAGCCATGGGTGAGGGCCTGACCGAAAAAATTTTTTACCTGACTGCCAGGACCACCGGTCGCTTTGCAGCGGAAGATGCCCTGGATGAGTTACGCAATGCCCGGATTAAGCTTAAGTCTTTGACCCTCACTGCTAAGGATAAAATCTGTTTTAAACCGGACAGCGCCTGCAGCCCGGAGGAATGTGAATTTGTCCGAGGACATTTTGACCGGGTCAATGGAGCCCTTAGTGATATGTTCGACCAGGATGCTTTCACCCGCACAGCCGTGGAGCAGGTGGCCCGGGACCACCGGGTGTGCCCGTTTGAATTTGCCCTTGAACTGTCGCTGTGGGCCGATTGCATTATCTGCGACTATAATTATGCATTTGATCCGCGAGTTTATTTGCGCCGCTTTTTTCTGGAAGAAAGTGGTGAATATACGTTTTTAATAGATGAAGTGCATAATCTGGTGGACCGATCGCGGGAAATGTTTTCAGCCGAGACCTATAAACAGCCGTGTTTGGATGTAAGACGCTCCATACACAAAGAGCTCCCTCACATTTATAAGAGCCTTGGAAAAATTAATTCTTGGATGATCAAGGCAAGGAAAAAATGTGAAGAATCCGGACCGGCATGTCACGAAAAAGCAGCCCCGGAGGATCTGTTACCCTTGCTGCGCGGTTTTCTGAAAACGACTGAGCGGTGGCTGTCGCGTAATATAAAAACACCGTTTCGCGAGGAATTGCTTGATCTGTTTTTTACGATATCCGGTTTTATAAGGGTGGCGGAACACTATGACGACAGTTATGTCACCTGTTTTGAAAAAATAAAAAATGATGTAAAACTCAAATTGTTTTGCATCGATCCATCTATCCAATTGGGCAACGCCCTGACTCGCTGCAAGGCAACCGTCTTTTTCTCGGCTACCATGACCCCCATGGATTATTTCAAAAAAATCCTGGGCTGTGATGCAAACGCCACCGGTTTAATTTTGCCCTCGCCATTTCCCGGCGAAAATCTCAAGCTTTTCGTCTACGACAGGATATCAACCCTCTATCGAGATCGGGATAACACCAAGGAACAGGTATCGCAGGCAATCAGCACCCTTGTGAGCCAAAAAACAGGCAACTATCTGATTTTCTTTCCTTCATATGAATATATGATGATGGTATTCGAAGCCTTTCAATCCGATTGCCCGGATGGCGAGGTTATCATTCAGGCCCGCGGTATGAGTGAACACGAAAGAGAAGAATTTCTAAACCGCTTTGGCAGGGAAAACCATCAATCCCTGGTAGGTTTTGCAGTAATGGGTGGCATATTTGGCGAAGGCATTGATCTCGTGGGCGAAAGACTATCCGGAGCGGTGGTGGTGGGTGTCGGGCTTCCCGGGATTTCACTCGAAAAAGAATTGATTCGGGACTATTTTACCGGCCATCATAATTCCGGCTTCGAGTATGCCTACCAGTATCCGGGCATCAACCGGGTGCTTCAGGCCGCAGGCCGGGTCATTCGCACAGAAACCGATCGGGGAGTCGTTCTTTTAATTGATCAGCGCTATGGGACCCACCGCTATCGATCTCACTTCCCCGGGGAATGGGATCCCGTAAAAGTGCAAAGTCGGGAACAGCTGACCCAAGCTTTGCAAAAATTTTGGGGGCGGTAAGAGATTGGTTTTTGGTGGCCCGCAATCCAATCATTCCACATTCCGAAATCTAACCTATACCCTAAACCTTATACCATCCAATACCAGCAACCAAAGGCCGGAAAAAAAAAGAACAGCGATCACATACCTCTCTGGGCGGAATTTAAAATCAACAAACTGACCCAGGAGCTGGACCAAATGATCCACCCGGAAAATGAAATGGCGGGCCAAGCAAAGGGACGTATCGTCCATAAGAACATAAATTGCATATGGCCGTTACATATTGGAGATTCGGGCCGGGTTATGATATTGACAAGAAATCACAGGTTTTTACAAGCCCAATTTTTATTGGATATTCTCAATAAATCACCAGTCTGAATTTTCTTGACATTACATGGTGCCCCATAATATTTAAACTTTAATATTGTGCTCACCTGAAGCTCAATCTCAGGCTCACAATTGCTTTTCCTTAACTATTTTGGTAATTTCTATCCATCGTTGAATCGAGCTCAACTTCTGAATGTTCTTCCCTCTAAAAGATACTGGTTTTTCTCAAATATAATCTATCAATTTAGGTAAAGATTAATATGGAGAAACCCTTCAAAATATGCCGGCCTTACTCCTGACAGGGCATAGATGCTCTGTTAGGAGCTAAGAAATTCATTTATTTCCTAAACTTTTTTATCTGATTAGAGAAAAGGAGGAAAGCCATACTTCGATCTCAAAAAGCGAATTCTTATCCTTACTTAAAAGGAGGTCTATTATGAAAAAGCTATTTGTAATAGTGGCATCAGTGTTTCTAATTTCAGTACAACCTGTACTGTCAGCAGAACTTACCATTTTAACAGAAAATCTGCCGCCCTTGAACTATTTAAAGGACGGCGTACTGGTTGGACCTTCTGTTGAAATAGTTAAAGAAATCCAGAGAAGGGTAAGGTCTCATGAACAGATCAAGGTTTATCCATGGGTAAGAGCTTACAAAATGGCTCTGGAAGAAGAAAATGTTGTATTGTTTGGTATGACTTATACAAAAGTACGTTATGATAAATTTAAATGGATTGGTCCGTTAGCGACGAAAAGAGATATTCTTGTCGCTAAGAAGGGTTCAGGTATAAAAATTAACACCCTGGAAGATGCCAAAAAAGTAAAACGCATTGGCACGCTTCGAGATGATACAAGAGGGCGTTTACTCAAAAGGTTAGGATTTACAAATCTTGAACCTGTTTCTGATGAACAAAAAAATGCTAAAAAGCTTATCCTCGGGCGTATAGACCTATGGACATATAAAAAACCGGGATTAAAAACTGTTTGTGAGTTGGCCGGGGTTGATTATAATGCAATAGAGGAGGTCTATCATCTTAGGAAAAGTGATCTTATGATTGCTTTTTCAATGAAAACGTCAGATTCAATTGTACAAAACTGGAGAAATGCTTTTAACGAAATGGTAGCTGATGGAACAATGATGCAGATTCGCAAAAAATGGAATCTTAAATTAGAAGACGATCCATTTCCAGAGATTGAAGACTAACATTAAAATACCCTCTTACTGAATCAGGATCTCGCCAACGTTTTGGTGGCGCAATACATCATAAAGGATTTTGTCCATGCAGAACGCCTCATCATCAAAACCTTCTTTTAGAGTCAGTAGTATCAGCCGCCGTTTCAGTTACGCCTTGATTGGCGTCGTTACTTTATTATTGATTGCTTTTGCCACAGTCGGTATCCTTTTTAACATTCACATAATCGAGAGCGAGCTAAAAACTCGGTTAGACAATGCCATGAAGCTCGCGCAGATAAGTCTGCCAACGCCTCTTTGGAACATGGACAATGATGTTGTAAATGACTTTGCTGAGGCCTTATTTTTAGATGAGTCAATAGTTTATATAAAGATATCGTGGAGAGACCAGGTTATCACAAAGAAAAAACGTCCTGGGTTTCAGCTACAACGACTTGAATCGGCGATGTCTCCCACATTGCTGAAAGACTCGGAATTTATTGTAAAATCTTCTGATATTCACTTTGAAGAAAGCAGAGTCGGCAAGATTCTAATAGTGATGTCGCGCGAAAGCGTGAAAAAACAGGCCTTTTTGCTTATTTACGGCATTATTGCCTTGACAGTCCTCATCATTTCGGCAATTTGGCTCACATCCATAGTCATAACAAAAAGGTATATCTCTCGCCCTTTATTGAAACTACAAGAGTCGGCTTCGTTGATTGCCCATGGTGATCTAGACACATTCGTTGACAAAAGCAGTAGTGACGAGATTGGAATACTCGCTCAGCATTTAGATGGCATGCGAGGATCGATCAAGCAGTTATTTGAAGAGCTTAGCGAGAGCAAGGAAAAACTGGAGGAGTACAGCCGAACCCTGAAGCAGAAGGTCGAAGTGCGCACCCGGGAGCTAGCTCGATCGGTGGAAGAACTGAAAGCCCTGAGGGACGTGAGCCAGGCAGTCAGCTCCACCCTGGATCTCCATACGGTGCTTAGCAAGATCGTTGCTTACGCTGTCCAGCTTTCAGGGGCGGACGCAGGGGGGATCTATGAGTTCGATGAGACAACAGAGGAGTTCCAGCTACGTGCAACACACAGGATGAGTGAGGAACTGATCCAGGCGATCCGGGAATTTCCAATCAAACTGGGCGAGACTGTGGTGGGTCGGGCTGGACTAAGACGTGAGGCGGTGCAGGTGCCGGACATACTGGACGGACCAGACTATCCCCTGCGCGAGGCAGTGCTGCGGGCTGGATTCCGAGCATTGCTCGCAGTGCCACTGCTTCGGGAGGAGAAGATTATCGGTGCCCTGGTGGTTCGGCGCACGAAGCCCGGCCGGTTCCAACAGGAAACAGTGGACTTTCTTCAGAATTTTGCCACCCAGTCGGCGCTGGCAATCCAGAATGCTCGGCTTTTCCGCGA
>JAUWMJ010000200.1 GCA_030613225.1 Desulfobacterales bacterium | reverse complement strand
ATGATTGACAGCGATAGAGGAAGCATAGGCGTTCAAAGCAACGCGATCCAAGATACAACATTCTCGATAATCTATCCTCGATCCTGTTTGCTGGATCCTCGTTACTGGATCCTCGATACTGGATCCTCGATACTGGATACTGGATGCTCGATACTGGATGCTGGATACTCGATACTGGATACTCGTTACTCTTTGCCGGTTATCCAGCATTCGCCGAGCCCTTTCATGTGCCTTCCTGGCCGTGGCGTCTTGTCGAGGCGTAGCTGGAAAGCATAGTCTGAAGCCGAAGGCGAAGACGGGTGCCTCTGTGCCTTTCCCTTCTCGTTGCTGGTTAAAATGGCGACTTCGCCAGCCTACTCCGCCGTAGTAACTTCGGCTACGAAGGCCGGATAACAGCAGAGCTGCGGCGGATGGCTATAACTGCTTAATTCAATAAAAGAATAGTATAGAAATCTCCATTTTATTTGTAATTATGTCAATGTAATATTATTTTTAGACAGGGTTGACTGGTTTCCGGTTTCAGTGTTCAGGTTTCAGATCTCGCGTTTCTGACACCTGACACCTGACACCTGTTAATCCTGTCAAAAGTTTGCCCGCAGGGCGCTAAGTTCATAAAGGAGGAGAAAAATGATGGACAGAAAAAAAATACTTATAATAGATGATGAAGAAGATTTTCGTTTTTTTGTAAAAGGCAATTTAGAGAATACCCGAGAATTTCATGTTATAGAGGCTGTCTCGGGGAAAGAAGGGATTGAAATTGCCAAAGGAGAAAAACCTGATCTGATTTTGCTGGACATATCTATGCCGGAAATGAGCGGCGAAGAAGTTGCTAAAAGACTTTCTAAAATTCCTGAAACTAAAAAAACACCAGTATTATTTTTCACGGCACTGATAACAAAACATGAAATAGAAGATGGAGGAATTTCAAACATCGCTGGTCATAAATTTATAGCCAAGCCCATTGGAACAAAGCAACTTGTTGCCGCCATAAATAGCACGTTGGGCTGATTTACGAAAATAGAAAGTTGCTTTCATTATCGGTTTTAAGATTGATGCTTTATAGGAGGAAGGAAAACAGCGAAGAAGAAAAATTGAATATTGAATAATGAAAATTGAAAATTTAAGGTTGCTGCCAATTTTTACATGACAATTTCAGTCAAAACGGCAGAGCGACACGCGGCGCAAGCGCTTGCGCTGCGCGAGCAATACAACAAATATTCAATATTCAATCGTCAATAGTCAATTGCAAAAGCGTAGATAAGATCCTGATTGTGAATGATGCATAACATCAGTTACAGCAGCTGGATTATGTCATCAGGCTCTGGTGGAACAGGCGTCACTTATCGGTTTGATCTTTTATCAGCATTGTCGCAGGGTCAAGCAGCAATGATGGATGGTCGGAATTCGCTCCTTCTCCTTTCAGGGCTTTAACATGTATTTCTTTTCCTTCAGGCTGGAGTTGGACGACTACTTCAAAAAGATCGGCAACTTTAATCAGCCTGGTGGGAATACCATCTGGTCCCATTGTCTCATCGCGATGGGTTCGCATGGTGAACCATACATATAATGAATTCTTTTGCGCAAGGGTTTTAAGCTGTGAAAGCGGTTCATAAATGGATTCATCAAAGGGGAGTCCATCTATAATAAGCATCTGCGGAGAAAAAATATTCTGTTCGGTAAGATCTGACAGCCTTTCTTCAAGCTTGGGTACACTGAAGCCTTCGACCCTGAATGTCATGATAAACCTGTGGGGCAGGATGGTTTCGACCAGTCGGCTTGTCTGTTGAATATTGTTTTGTTCTGCTATACGACTTAAAACTTCTCTGTACCATAAATTAACTTTATTTACCGGATCGTTCAGGCTTATATGAAGGACATTTTTATTTTTAAGAAGGGAGTTCAAAGAAAGTTGTACCAAAAAGGATGTTTTTCCGACACCGGCACGTGCGAGTACCGCACCGAATCCGCCAGGGGTAAGAATCTCTTCGGCTTTATATCCCATAAGTCTTAAAGGGTTTCGAAGTATAAGGTCATTTTTCAGCATTCTGAAACTCCTTTCTTTAAGGTGAAAGATCTTTGCCTGAGTACTGTTAAAATTGATATTTGCTTGTGCTGAGTCTTTGGTATTGCGAATAAGTTTACGCAACATTCTTTTTTTCTTCCCTGGCTTTTTCGACAAGTTCTTCCATGATTTGCTGCGGCACCTGTTTATATGCATTAAATTCCATGGTGAACTGCGCCTTGCCCTGTGTCAGGGACCTTAAAACAGTTGAATAACCGAACATTTCAGATAGTGGAATACGGGATTCGATGCTGCACATGGGGCCTTCATCCTGAGCACCGACTATCATTCCCCGGCGCTGATTTAAAGAACCCATGACAGCACCCTGAAATTCCGTGGGAGTCTCGACTACGACTTTCATGATGGGCTCATGGATGACCGGGCCTGCTTTGGCATATCCTTCTTTAAATGCTCCGCGAGCCGCAGCCTGAAAGGCCATTTCGGAAGAGTCAACCGAATGGGATGCACCATCATTAATAACAATTTTAACACCTGTTACAGAAAAGCCCATTTTAGGCCCCTTGGCAAGGGATTGCTTAAAACCTTTTTCGCATGCACTGATGAACTGGGTTGGAATGGAGCCACCGGTAATTTTATTTTCAAATACGAATTCTTCTTCTGCGACCGGCTCAATATAACCTGCCACACGGCCAAACTGCCCGGCACCGCCGGTTTGTTTTTTGTGAGTATAATTGAATTGGGCTTTTCTGGTTATTGTTTCTCTGTAAGCAACGCGGGGCTTACCTGTAGAAACTTCTGCGGTGTATTCCCGTCGCATCCTTTCAACATAAACTTCAAGATGAAGTTCTCCCATTCCTTCTATGATGGTTTCATTGGTTTCATCACTTACATGGGTCCTGAAGGTTGGGTCCTCCTTTGTGAATCGTCCAAGGGCCTTGGACATGTTAATCTGAGATTTGTTGTCTTTTGGAACAATCGCAAGAGAAATTACAGGTTCAGGTACAAACATGGATGTCATGGTCAGGCCCATTCCCGGAGAAGCAAAGGTATCTCCGGATGCGCAGTCAATACCGAATAGAGCGCCTATATATCCTGCATCAATTTTATCAATATCTTCCATCTGGTCTGCATGCATCCTGGCAACCCTGCCGACTTTGACCTTTTTTCCATTACGAACGTTAACCATTGCCATACCTTTGGCAAGGGTTCCCTGGTATACCCGTATGTAAGTGAGTTGACCGTATTGCCCGTCTTCAAGCTTAAATGCAAATGCAACAAGATCATCATCAGGACTGCTGGAAAGGATAACCGACTTTTCATTATCTTCCATGTCAAGGGCTTCGTTTTCTACATCGGACGGACATGGCAGGAGGTTTGTAACAGCATCAAGGAGCGGTTGAACGCCCTTGTTTTTATAGGCCGATCCCATAAAAACCGGAGTCAATTCACGTGCAAGGGTGCCGCTTCGTACGGCGGATATAAGCAGATCTTCAGTTACCCGATCTTCAAGTGCGGCTTCCATAAGCTCATCTGAAAACATTGAGGCTGCATCAATAAGTTCTTCCCGCTTTTGAAGCGCTTCCTGAAGAAGGTTGTCAGGTATCTCTTCGATGCGAACATTCTCACCGTTGTCGCCATCAAAATAGATCGCCTTCATTATAACAAGGTCGACAATTCCTGTTAAATCAGCTTCAAGGCCCACAGATATTTGCATTGCCACGGCATTATGACCAAGTTTTTCTTTAAGCTGGTTGATGACTCGTAAAGGATTTGCCCCGCTTCTGTCGCATTTATTGATGAATGCAACGCACGGCACCTTGTATCTTTTCATTTGCTGGTCAACGGTAATCGATTGGGACTGAACACCACCAACACTGCACAGGACCAGTATTGCACCGTCAAGCACACGCAGGGATCGTTCAACTTCAATTGTAAAATCGACGTGGCCAGGAGTGTCAATAATATTGATATCGTTACCGTGCCATTTACAGAATGTAGCTGCAGAAGCTATGGTTATACCCCGTTCTTTTTCAAGCTCCATGGAATCCATGGTTGCACCGACACCATCCTTACCTTTAACGTCGTGAATGGTATGTATCCGCTTGGTATAAAATAGAATCCGTTCCGTAAGAGTTGTTTTTCCTGAGTCGATGTGTGCACTTATGCCGATGTTTCTAACTTTTTGTATATCGTTTTTCATTTCGCTTTTTCCTGTTTGATAAATTGTAGCCGTTCACAGGTTCAGGGTTCAGGGGTTCAGGGTTGCTTTTTTGTCAGTCCATAGACCTTGCGAGTTAACTCTCTGGCCAACTGCCATGTCTCAATATCCTCAAATCGTTCTATTATCATGCCTTCTCCAGTCAGAGATTACGAATTCCCGCTGGGATTCAGATTTATATTGAGAACCGACAACCTCTGAACCCTGAACCTTTGAACCCGTGAACGGTTACTAAAAAAGAAGGCTAAATATATTGATCAAAACAACAATGTCAAGAGAATATTTTTTCTTTCAAACAAGTTCCAAAACTTTGTTTACAAGTTTCTCTATACCGACGGCAACATCCTTTATGCCTGGCCCAAGCATGTAGGCAGGAGTTGTAACGAGTTTATTATTGTTGTCCACGTGGATCAAGTCAACACTGCATTCTTTATGTTGCCCTCCCATTGCCTCGATTGCATCGGCTGTGCCGATATCGTTGCCGATAGTTACTTCAGGATATTTTCCTTCCAGGGCTTTAGTCAATGTTGCAGGTGCAATACAAATAGCACCTATTGGTTTGCCGGCGGAAACCATGTCGTTTAAAAGCCGTTTAACATCTTCATTTACAACGGCGTCTTTTCCTTTAACGGCAAAATTGCTTAAGTTTTTAGCAGCGCCGAATCCACCCGGAATTATGAGGCCGTCTATATCTGCCGCCTGGACTTTACTTATATCTTTGATGTTGCCCCTTGCAATCCTGGCCGATTCAACCAGCGCATTTCTTTTTTCACCAGTTGCTTCGCCCGTTAAATGGTTAACTACATCAAACTGATCAACATCAGGTGCCATACAGACTGTTTCGGCTCCAGCCCTGTCCAGAGTAAGTAATGTAATCACAGCTTCGTGAATTTCGCTGCCGTCGTTTACTCCGCAACCTGAAAGTAATACACCTATTTTAGCCATATTGTCCTCCTTTCGTTATCAGTTTTAACTCCAATCCTCAAGCGAAGCGCTTGGTCTCTCTGGTTTATCCGTGTTATGTTTTAAACAATATGCCTTTTTCCTTTTATGAATTGTTTTGTCAGGGGGCGTTGCCTGAGCAGTATATAAGTTGCTCCAGCACCTCCGTCACAGAGCCTTGCGCTTGAAAAGGCCATAACCCATTTGCGCCACGGGCCACATGTAAGCCATTCGCGAACCTTGGATTTTAATACAGGGTGGCCTGGTGATGAAAGCCCGCGTCCATGTACTACCATAACAGCCCTTTTATTCATCATTAAAGAGTTTTTCAAAAATGTATCAAAAGCCGACCTTGCATCATTTGCATTTAACCCGTGGAGATCAATGTGGGCCTGAATTGAAAAATCGCCTCGGTGAAGACGTTTAGTAATCTCCGGATGGACTTTGTATCCTGCACCCTCTATATATTCGGGAGTATCGGCAACAACAAAGCCTTTACCGGAATTTACAAGTTTTTTAAGGCGCGCCAGGGTCTCATAATCTTCATTATTTTCATGGCTGGCCGGCGGTCTCGGAAGAGGGGTATTTTCTATCCGATCTTCTTTTGCAATAGGTTTAACGTCTGCCATAGCTTTTTCAAAAAGTTTCTGATCATCGTCCGGGTACGTTTCCGGGTTCGGCTTTTCTCCAAAAGGTTTTATAGGGATGTCAAAAGTGAGATGCTCAGGTAGATTTGACCTGCTTTCAAGAAGGGCTTTCAAGTCTTCAAAAGGTCGAAAGTTGCCTGAGGGTCTGGTAGGTTTCATAGTGTTTGCCTTTGAAAATGAATATTGAAAATTTATCAGTCAATTTCATTAAGGTCAAATAAAAACCGATTTTAGGTAATAATTTTGCAATTACTCAGGTTGTCAGGTTCTGGGTTCACAGTTCAAGGTTGGTCGCTTTACGTATCGCAAGAACCGGATGAACTCCGAATTTGTCTCGGAATCGAAAACTTCTGCGATACTTTGCATCGATGAACAGAAGGCATCTTGTATCTGTTTCTTCAACCCTGAACCC
>JAUWMJ010000222.1 GCA_030613225.1 Desulfobacterales bacterium | reverse complement strand
AGCAGTTATTATCATTCTAATCAAGCTCTATTTAAGCGTTTGCAGCATTTTTTATGATAAAATATTAAGTATATATTCAAAATTCATCAATTCTATCTAAAGGAAATTAGACTTAGAATTTGATTTGGGCAACAGCCCGTTGAATTGTGAATTAAAACAATTATTGATATAATATCATAAGGTTATCGTTTCATTAAAACCTTTATTTGCGGTTATACAGCATAATTATTTTGAAATGGGTGAAACAACGGGGTCAGGTCTTCATTCTTGACAGTTTTTCGGCACAATGTGAAGAATGAAGACCTGACCCTTAGGCTGTTCCAACCGCAGCATTTACCCTATCTCCCGAACCCTGGGCTTCGTTATGTTGTGCTAACTTACCCGAAAACTGGGCCTTATATGCTGTTTCTGTTCGTCGGCTCATAGCTTTGCACTCCAGGTTGCCACTCCCTTTGGTCGCTCTCGCCTGCGGCTCGCCTTACGCTTCGCTCCAGCCCTTCAGACCTCGCCTCGCGGCAACGCCCTTGCCTTCGGCTAATACTTATGTTAATAAATCTAAAGACTTATTAACAGGATTCACGTATAGGGGACTTTCACCCCATAAGTTCACGCCCATGCCGGGCGTACACAATGTGCTGGACGCCGACTGGGGTTTCGCTGGCGCTACACCCTAGCCGGGTCAGCACCACGTTCGCTTTCAAATTAACGCTTGACACTGTGACGTCATAACGTTATAATGCCCTATAAATATATGGAGGTGGCATTATGGCAACACTCGCTAAACGTTCTACAATTTATTTTGACCCAATAATTCATAAGGCTTTGAAAATAAAGTCATTAGAAACATCTCGATCTGTATCTGAAATTGTCAATACTGCTTTAAGAGAGGCGCTTGCTGAGGATGCAGAGGACCTTGAAGCCTTTGAAGAAAGGGCTGACGAAAGACTGATTAGCTACGCTGAAATGGTAAAGAGGCTAAAAAAAGATGGCCGAATATGAGATCTTATTTAAAGAATCAGTTTATAAGGATCTGAAAAAAATTCCAAAGGCCGATCTTAGGAAAATCCTATCGCGAATAAAGAAGCTCTCAGAGGATCCAAGACCTGCAGGATGTGAAAAGCTGACAGGACAGGAGCGATATCGTTTGCGCCAGGGAAGATATCGTATTGTGTACTCAATTCAAGACGATAAATTAACGATATGGGTTGTGAAAGTCGGTCATCGGAAGGATATATATCGTTAAAGCGAACCTGGCGCTTCACCAGAGCGCTTTTCTTTGGTTCTTTCTTTTTTAGTTGTTTTAACCTGATTTGTGCTTTTTTCAAAGCTGTGGAATTAACACGTGCCTGGTGAGCTTTTCGTTCCATTCATCGAAGGAGCGGCCCAAGAATGGGAATCTTTATGGTTGCCGATGGAAAAATATTTATTACTATCAGTAGGGTCTAAACACATGAACTACGGCTGCAGTTCCTATGAAAATGCTTTGCAAGAAAAACATCCATCTAAACGGGAGCGGAAGTGGCGACCCCTGCGCGGCCTTATTGCGTTATGCCTGATTGCCACTGAGGTTTGTCTTGCCTGGGTTCCTCATGCTGTGGCAGCCGAAAGAAAAATGGGGTCAAGTCTACGAAAGAAAAATGGGGTCAAGTCTACTATTGACCCATGGAAAATAGAATGTTATATGTTAAAATATGTCACGTCCACTTAGGATAGAATATCCCGGAGCATGGTATCATGTAATGAACCGTGGGAGACGGTCCGAATCCATTTTTTCAGATAAACATGATTATTTAATGTTTATTGATCTTCTGATTGAAATATCTGAAATGTGGAATGTAAATGTAGCAGCATACTGCTTAATGACAAATCATTATCATATTCTGCTGCAAACACCCGATGGAAATATTTCAAGATGCATGAGGCATCTGAACAGCGTGTACACCCAGAGATATAACAGGAGACATGGATTTGATGGTCAGCTTTTCAGGGGAAGGTACAAATCGATTCTTGTCTGTAATGACAGCCATCTTCTGCAACTGGTGAGATATATACATAAGAACCCGGTAAAAGCAGGTATGGTTAAAGATATGCCGGATTATGTATGGAGCAGTTACAAAGGTTATTTGTCATATGCAAAGAAGTGGAAATGGTTACACAAAGATTATATTTTTTCCATGATAACTCCTAAAAAACGAGGCAGACTGAAACCGTTTATTGAATTTATGCAGGAAGATGATTCAGAAGAGATTACCAGGCTGTTTTCTTTAAAGAAACTCCCATCATTTTTTGGTCCGGAGAGTTTCATAACAGGAATAAAAGAAAAATATTATTTTAAGAAAAAAAGCTATGAGATTCCTGAAACAAAAAGTCTGGCTCCGACATCTGATACGATAATTTCATCAGTGTGTGAAAATTATGGTGTATCGTTTAATGAATTATTGATAACAAGACGTGGGCTTTTTAATGAACCGCGAAGTATTGCAGTTTATCTATTACGTCAAATACGTGGCGAAAACCTTAACAACATAGGTGAACTGTTTAATATCAAAGCATACAGTACTGTAAGCAGCATAATACGAAGAATTTCAAGGCTTAAAAAATATGACGGAAAAATTAAAAAGCAGATAGGAAAAATACAAAACAGTATTAGTACAGACCTCGTCATCAATCATTAAAAAATCGCGGCGAGCCCTTATGTGACGCAGGATTGCATAATAATTGGACACTGCACTCAAGCTTCAGGTGTTCCGCCGGCGGCGGATCAGGTGTCAGTAGTAAAAAAGCGAGAGCCAGCCTGAAACCTGATCCGCCTCCGGCGGAACACCTGAAACCTATGCTCCGAAAAGGCTTCACTACGCCCGATAATGTCCAAAAAAAGACCTATTTTCATAGCATTTTACGAGATCTGTAGTATGTGGCAATAGTAGGCTTAACCCCGTATCCAAATATGAAACTGGAGAACTGTTTGAACTGTTTGGAAATAACGCATTGGAAACGGACTGGGAGAAGACATTGATGAAGCCAAGTTTACACAAGGAAGCGCCGTTTTTATCCACCAGAGGCTGATCCGCCTTTAGCGGACTGCGGCAAACTCGACGTTTGCAAAATTCAGGTACTATAACAGATGGAGAAATAACGATGATGATTAATAGAAAAAAGAACATAGCTTATTTGCTGGCCATATTATTTGTATTGGGATTTTTATGTGTTCCAATATCTTTTGCAGTAGATTCAGGGAGCAATGCATCAATGATCATTATCCTGGATGCATCGGGAAGTATGTGGGGGCAAATTGACGGCAAGCCTAAGATTGCCATCGCAAAAGATGCACTTGCAGGAATTGTGAAGAATCTTCCGGAAAATATGAATGTGGGGTTTGTTGCATATGGGCATCGAAAAAAAGGGGACTGCAGTGATGTTGAACAGTTAATCCCCTTGAGTGCTTTGAATAAAACCAAGCTGCTTGAAAAAATTAATGGTCTTAATCCAAAAGGGATGACCCCGATCAGCCTCTCCATTAGATTAACAATCAATAACCTTAAAGGAATAAAAAATCAGGTGACCGTCATCCTGGTGAGTGACGGGCTGGAAACATGCAAGGAAGATCCCTGCGAAACAACACGGCTTTTAAAAGCATCGGGTGTTGATTTTATTATGCATGTGATTGGTTTTGATGTTTCAGAAAAAGAGAACAAACAGCTTCAGTGTATTGCTGATGCCGGTAACGGCAAATATTTTACCGCCAAAAACGCCAACCAGCTGAAGCTTGCAGTGGGCACCATCACCAGGCCCGTAGTGGAAAAAGCCGTTATCTCTCTGGGCCGAACAGGTACACTTTTTGTAGATGCGGTAAGAGATTTTATCAAATACACAGTTTATGACAAAGATGGCAAACCGGTTGCAGAAGGGGATACAAGGATAAGCAGTATTCCTCTTCCGGTTGGAGAATACACGGTAAAAGCTGTGTTGGCAGGAAAAACCCTAAGTACTTCCGGAGTTGTTAAGGATAAAGAGACCACAACGATTTTTCTGGGAGGTACGGGAACTCTCTATGTGGGAGCTGTCAGGGATTTTATTAAATACGAAGTTGTCGATAAAGCCGGAAACGTGACGGCAGTCGGAGATACGCGAATATCCAAATTGGACCTGGTTGAAGGGGAGTATACGGTCAGAACCACTGTTTCCGGAAAAACCTGCACCAGTTCTGTTGTCATTCAAAGCGGTAAACATACTGATACTGCCCTTGACTGTTTTGGTACCCTGTTTGTTGAAGCGGCTAAGGATTTTATCCGGTACCATGTTTTTGATGAGCAGGGGAACAAGGTGACAGAGGGGGACACAAGGATTTCAACACTTATTCTGGCAAAAGGAAATTATACGGTAACAGCAAAATTCGCAGGCATTGAATTCAAGGAACCTGTGGTCATTACGGGGATGAAACAGACCACTCTCAAACTTAAAGGAGCCGGCACACTTTTTGTCAGGGCGGCGGCTGATTTTGTAAAATATCGGGTTGTCGATAAAAATGGTAAGCAAATCACTCAAGGCGATGCAAATATCTCAACCCTTGATGTGCCGCAAGGGGACTATGATGTTGTTGTCACCATATCAGGCAAAACCTGCAAAACACCGGTTTCCATTAAAAGCGGGAGTAAGACCGGTATCAAAATTAAATGTTTTGGTACGCTCTGGGTTGAAGCTGACCGGGATTTTAAAAAGTTTATAGTAAAAGATAATGCTGGTAAAGAAATTGTGAGTGGTGATTCAAGGATTACCAAAGCGATTGTGCCTGTGGGAGAATACACAGTACACTGCGTTGGGAGAGAAAAGACGCTGAAGATAAAGGGCGGTGATAGGCAAACATTGGATTTTAGACAGTAGGCTTTTGCAGTGGTTAATACCTAACCAGGACAAGCCGGAATCAAATTGAATATTGACGATTTGTGGTACCACTTTACAAAATAACATGCAAAATCAAAGCCAGTCGACACAAATGATAAATATTATGGTAAAAAATAAAACCAATCACGAAAACACGAAATAGGAAAAGCACGAAATTACGATTTTATTTTTTTCGTGATAAATATTTTTTCTTTTCAGGCTTGTACCTCTGGCAGCAACAGCCCCTTTAACTGCAATTGCTGAAGTTCGTTTTGTCCGATAAGGAATTCTACCTATTATATTAAGAGATAGAGTGCAGTGATTCAACGAATATTCAATCGTCAATATTCAATGGATATGTGCAGCGATATCCATAAATATTCAATCGTCAATGTCTTAAAATAATGGACTGAGTGTAATTTAATTGGACTCAGTCCAATTATTATGGACTGATCCCTTCTCTATTTATCTTCTCGTTTCGCCCACAAATTTTCTAACATACTGTAACATTAGAATAAAAAATAAATACGAAACCGTCAAGATTTTCGGCACACTTCTTGTAGTATGGTGTCTGAAAGAAAACTTTTTTTATCATTAAAAACCGACATTTTAAAAAAACAGGCTAAAGAAGAGTATTTAAGAATTCAGAATACAGGAGGCGGAAGTCGGAATTCAGAAGTCAGGAATCTGCCTTTGTGCTTTTTTTGGTTATTATTTTCAGATATTGTGGTTTTCATTTTATTTAAAACTCGGACTTTTCGTTCAGACGCTAATTAGACGATATGCACTTATTAAAATATAGATTAGGCAAAATCGTCCAAGGGAAGATGACTTCATGAATAACCCGCATAAGCTTTTAATAGTTGATGACTCAAAATTAATTCGCAGGGCTATTTCAAATATTTTTACTGACCAGGAAAGTATTCAGGTAGTTGGGGAGGCCGGAAACGGCAAGGAAGCACTGGAGATGCTGCCGGCACTGAATCCCG
>JAUWMJ010000347.1 GCA_030613225.1 Desulfobacterales bacterium | reverse complement strand
CAAGGTGCTGAAATTTAACCCTGAAGCAGGAATGATATCCAGAACCTCGTCAACCGAAAATGCCGTCAAACCTGTGCTTATTCGCGATATAATTAGCTGGCCGGCTGATCTGTCGTCTGATTCTTTGATACCGAATTTGCGATTCAGGCTGATAACTACTGTAATTTTTCCGCGATGTGAAAACACGCCTGCCACAGAATCAGGCGTAAGGGGGACAGATCTGATTTTCGGCATTGTAATGATAGCTTCTGCATCCACTGCCGGAACAGCTAAACAGTATGGTCCTACCCGAAAGGTTAAAAAAGAATTGTCGTGTTGTGCGTTGTCCATTATGTTTTTGACGGTATTTGCCGGATATTCAAGATGCTGGTTCCTCGTTCCTCGTTGCCCCGCTTTCAGCGGGATTTCAGCTGTGCTCCAACTGGCTTTGCTCGTTGGTGGTAAAAGCAATACCTTCGCTTTGCCACAAAACCGGCGGATTTATCCGCAGGCTTTGTGGCGGACAAGTCTATTGTTTTTAATAAGAATGATGGAATACCTGCCCGCTCGTGCCTCGCAGTGGCAGGCGGGCTTTATGTTAACCAATAACCAGTAACAAGCAACCAGTAACGAGCAACAAGTAACCAGTAACAAGCAACTTAATGTATTATTAACGTATTGCTTTTGTCCTAAAAAATAGCGTACTTCTTAACAAAATATCGAGGTCTGTAGCATATATATTATCGCCCACTTTCTTCTATTTCATTAGCTATTTTTTCCAAAACTTCTCCGGCTTTTCCATTTATTCGTACGTCGCATATTCCATCACACGGGGTCTGAGACAGATTGATAATAGCAAGAAATGCCCCGCTGTTTTTAGCATAAACCGGCATATGTGCCGCAGGCTGAACAACCAGGGTTGAACCCACGACCATAAAGAAATTGCTGTTTTTAGAAAGAATTACAGCCTGTTCGACTTTATCGGCAGGCATGGCCTGCCCGAAAGATATGGTATCCGGCTTCAGGTAGCCTCCACACTCACATTCCGGCGCATTATCTTTGTCATCCAGGCGCTTTTTGACTTCCTGGATAGAAGATATTTTGCTGCAATGCATACACCGTATCCGGCGGGTGCTGCCGTGCAGTTCGATTATTTTATCATCGGGAAGACCTGCCTGCTGGTGCAAACCGTCAATATTCTGAGTGATAACAGCTTCAAGGAGTCCCATTTTGTGGAGTTTGGTAATCGCCAAATGAGCGGGGTTGGGTTTTGCCTGTGTCAAGTCTTGATAGAGTTCCAACCATCGACGCCAGTATTCAATACGTGATTCTTTTGATGACATGAATTCATCAAAATAGACAGGCCGGAATTTATCCCAGATTCCACCCTTGCTGCGGTAATCCGGAATTCCACTTTCAGTTGATATGCCGGCGCCGGTGAAAATAACATTTTTGCTTGTTTCTGAAATTTTTTCGGAAATAATTGCGATTTCTTTGTTCATTTCTTTGTTTCCTTCTATTTTATTTTTTCATTCACCAGTTTTAAAACCTTCGTCTTTAGTTGACAAGCTTTAGCGAATATAATGCCGGCAGTGGGCACATAGTCACCGCCCACTCGCTATGCTTGTTAAAAATGTTCCTCTGTGTCCTCTGTGACTCTGTGGTGAAAAGCCTGTTTTCCCCTGATAAACGATCCCGATAAGCGGGAAATTACCGACTTTCAGTCGTACAAGAAATCTACCTGCTTTAGCAGGTAGTCCCTTAATCATAATTTTAATTTTCGTAAAGAACAACAGAATAAGAAAAAACTAATAAAAATCTAAATTCTGCTTATAAAAACATTGATATAGTTCATAAAATCATGTAACATAATATTTTCTTAAAAAGCAGCATCTAAAAATTTAAGTTTTGATGGACTCGTAAAAAGTCTCAGGGGATCAAGGGGAGGGGACGAACATGAACATTCAGTGCCCGAATTGTAAAACCGAATACAAGATAGATGATGCCAGAATTCCGGATAAGGGTGTTTATTCCAGATGCAAAAAATGCCAGACCAAAATTTTTGTAAAAAAGGAAACCAAAACATCTAAAAAAAGGGGAGACAGCAAGTGGGTAGAATGCCCTGAATGCGGTTTTACACAGGCTCCATCTCAGACTTGCCAACATTGCGGCGCTCGTATTTCAACCAGCCCCGATTCAGGAAAAGAGGCCGTTGCAGCCGAAGAGAAAGAAATAATAACAAAAAAAAGCGATATTTCAGACCAGGAAAAACTTATTGACCAGTATGTTGAGCAGGGAGATCAGGAAAATGCCGCAAAGCTTTTGCTTGAGACAATCACGAAATTCGCCAAGGAGAAAAACTTTACAAAAGCCGAAGAGCTTAGAGACAAGCTATATGAAGTTGCCCCCATGGCTTTGAATGAAATTGTCCGCTCAGGCGAAATTATTGAAGAAGAGAAAAGCCGGGTATTGGATAAAGATTATCTGGAAACCTGGGCCAGACTTTTTGACACTCTTGCTACGGATGAATCGAATGCCCTTTATTTTGCTATGAAAACGAAAGCATTTAAAGCAGGTCAGCCTGTTTTTGAACAGGGTCAACTCGATTCAAGGATGTATTTTATTAAAAAAGGCCGATTTCAAATGGTATATTATGATCGTTTCGGACTGCAGGAAGCTGTTTTAAAGGAGTTGAAACCCGGTGACATCGCAAATGACGATGCGTTTTTTTCCTTTACAGTATGCACTACTTCTCTTGTTGCCGTCACTGATGCGGAAGTGTTTTTTCTGGAAAAAGATATTCTGACCGAGTGGGAGAAAAAGCATCCGGGTATTGAAAATAAACTTAGAACTTTTTCCCGCTTGTTTGAAAAAGTGGGTGATTTGATACAAAAATCAGGACTGCAGTTAAGAGGGCATAAACGAGTAAAAATATCCCGAGATGCCACTGTTCAACCTTTAGACAATTCCGGAAAACCACTGAGAAATCCCTATAAGGTATCTCTTTTTGATATTTCGGCGGGCGGTATCAGTTACGGGTTTAAGCTTAATAAAAAAGAAGATGCCGGTCAATTATTAGACTCCTGGATAAATATTCAAACTGTTTATCAAAACCAGAAAGGCAAGCAGAAGATTAACTGTAACGGTAAGATAGTTGCAGTTCACCTTCAGCCCTTTGATGAAAGCAGCGTTCATGTTCAATTTGAAGAACTTCTTGCTGAACAGGTTATAGTTGATATTGGGCGTGAAGCCCTTACCGCAGGATAGAAATCTTCCTTCAGATAAGTGAATAACGACAACAAATTCAGGGTTCCTGACCTATCCTAAACAGGAGGTAATGATGCAAAAATATCTAAAAGCCTTTTACCTGATTATTTTCGCGGCAGGTCTGATCCTGAGTTCCGCCGGCTGCCAGATAGCCCCCTTGATGGGCACGCCTGTTGAACCTGAAGGATTAAAAGACGGTGTTTATGAAGGGGAATACAGGAAAGGAATAAATAAAGCCATTATAAAGGTTACAATTACCGACGGCAGGATAGCCGAAATTGAACTGGTGAAGCATTTTGCCTCATGGAAAGGTAAAAAACCAGGCGAAGTTATACCTCAAAGAATTATATCACAGCAGTCCACACGGGTTGATGCCGTATCCGGAGCTACTAACAGCAGCAGAGTAATAATGAATGCCGTGCAGAAGGCAGTCGAAAAGGCCTATAAATAGGGTAAGGGTTCACGG
>JAUWMJ010000151.1 GCA_030613225.1 Desulfobacterales bacterium | reverse complement strand
TGTTGAAAAGATATTACACGTGGCCCAGCGAATATCTGCACCAAGCTCTTTTAGTGTTTTGATAAGCATGGCAGTCTGGATGGTCATGTGAAGACTTCCCATAACTTTCATCCCCTTGAGCGGTTTTTCAGGCCCGTATTTCTCCCGAACCGCCATAAGCCCAGGCATTTCATTTTCTGAAAGAGCCATTTCTTTGAAACCTAGATCCGCCTGTGAAAGATCGGCCACTTTATACGGAAGTGAAGGATCGATTTCAAGAAAGCCTTTTGCAACTTCCTTTATTTTTGGTAAAGACATTTTTTTCTCCTTATTATAAATCTCGTTAAGTGGTTAAGTTATTGAGTTGTTAAGTTGTTGTTATAATGATCATATCCATTATTTGCTTGAAAATTAGACATTCGGTGTTTGAAAAGTTATAACATCTGGAAATAATAGTAATTACTTTCCTACTCAACAACTTAACCACTCAACCACTCAATGAGGTCTGATATGACAGTTTTTGATAGTATTCGGTCAGGCACTACTTAACAACTCAACCACTCAACCATTTTACAATTACAGCCCTGCCTTTTCTCTCATCACATCGGCTTTATTGGTCTTTTCCCACGTGAACTCAGGCTCATTTCGACCAAAATGACCGTAAGCCGAAGTTTTCCTGTAAATCGGTCGCAAAAGGTCAAGATATTCAATAATCGCAGCAGGTCTAAGATCAAATACCTCTTTAATTATCTCTTTCACACGACTTTTTGGAATCGCACCCGTTCCCATAAGGTCAACCATCACAGAGACAGGTTCCGGTACACCGATAGCATAAGCAACCTGCACCTCGCATTTTTTTGCAAGACCGGCTGCAACGACGTTTTTCGCAATATGCCTGCCCATATATGATGCACTGCGGTCCACCTTTGACGGGTCTTTTCCTGAAAAGCATCCGCCTCCATGGATTCCCTGCCCAGCGTAAGTGTCAACTATAATTTTACGGCCTGTAAGCCCGCAATCCCCCATGGGGCCGCCGATTACAAACTTTCCTGTTGCATTTATAAAATAACGGGTGTCGCCGTCAATCATTTCCTGAGGGATCACCTTTTTTATAACTTCTTCTATTATAGCCTCTTTTAACTCTTCATAAGTAACATCCGGTTTATGCTGGGCAGCTATAATAACAGCATCAACACGTTTGGGCGTACCATTTTCATATTCGATGGTTACCTGGGATTTGCCGTCAGGTCTTAAAAAATCAAGGGCTCCGTTTTTTCGAACAACGGAAAGACGCTTGCATAACTTGTGAGCAAACATGATGGGCATGGGCATCAGTTCAGGTGTTTCATCAGAGGCAAAACCAAACATAAGGCCCTGGTCTCCTGCACCCTGTTCCTTGAACAGGCCTTGTCCAACATCTACTCCCTGGGCGATGTCCGCCGACTGGTGGTCGATGCTGGTAACTACCGAGCAGGTTTGCCAGTCAAAGCCCATTTTGGATGAATGGTACCCAATTTCACATATAGTATCCCGAACCACCTGGGGCATATCCACATAACAGTCAGTTGTTATTTCACCGGCAATAAAGGCAAGTCCTGTAGTCACAAGAGTTTCACAAGCAACTCTGCACTTTTTATCCTGCTCCATAATTGCATCGAGTATTGAATCGGATATTGCGTCTGCGACCTTGTCCGGATGTCCTTCTGTGACGGATTCAGATGTAAAAAAGAATTGTTCGTTAGCCATAAAAGTCTCCTTTGTTTTTGTCTTATCGGCATCATATCGACAAAACTTTATCGAAATGATGTAGATTTGTTATGGATATAATATCATATTATCTATCAAGCGAGTCTTGCCAACGTTTATAGCAAGTGCCATGAGTGCCGGTTTGTCGATAGTTTTAATATCTTCAAGGGATTCAGGATCACATATTGAAATATAATCTATTCCGGTTTCAGGGTGTGAAGTTATCAGCTTAGTTGCAACCTGTATGATTTCGCCTGCGTCCTTAACTCCGTTTTTAAGCAATTCTTTTGCTTTTACCAATGCTTTGTAAAGCGTCAAAGCGGCTGGTCTCTGCTTCGGTGTCAAATAGTTGTTCCTTGAGCTCATGGCAAGGCCGTCGGGTTCTCTTACTGTCGGGCCGCCTATAATTTTAATATTAAAATTCAGGTCATGCACCATTCGACGAATAACTGTAAGCTGCTGATAATCCTTTTCGCCGAAAATGGCAACATGAGGTTTAACGACATTAAACAGCTTTGCAACAACCGTTGCAATACCTTTAAAAAATACAGGCCTTGAGATTCCGCAAAGATGATTGGGAAGTTTTTCCAACTCTATATATGTCTGGAATCCTTCCGGGTACAATTCCAGGCTATCAGGTGTAAAGACAGCGTCCACACCTGTTTCCCGGGCAAGTTGAAGATCCCTTTCAAGATCCCTGGGGTATGATTCAAAATCTTCCTGCGGACCGAACTGGGCCGGATTGACAAAAATACTTATAACAAGGTCATCTCCGAGCTCACGCCCCTTTCTCATCAGGGAAAGATGCCCTTCATGGAAAAAACCCATGGTAGGAACAAGTACAATTGTTTTGCCCTGACACCTGATTTGCTCTGAGCGCTTTTGTATCTCTTCTGCTTTGTGTAGTACCTTAATGATTTTACCTCTATAATTGGTTTGCTTAAACAAGTAAATTAAAACAGGAACATATAAATGTCAATATGTAGCGGAAAATATGATATTTTGCGATTTGCTACTGCCTTGACGTGACGACTCTTTTATTCTTACTTAATTTGTTTGACATATCGTATTTCTTTTTTTATATTCCGCGCCAGACAAAACCGCAAGGATTACAAGCGCGGGCCGGGAAAATACCTGCTCAAAGTTACAATCACAAAATTTGGCGGAGGTACTCCAGGCGCACGAATTGCCAGGAGATGGGGAGCCGGTGTTGAAACTTTGGATGCCCGTTACGAATTGTTCGGCAAAAGTTCAAAGCATCTTCTTAAAAAGAATCATGAAACAAGTTCCAGCAGGGGTTGGAGGCGTTGCGCAAGAAAACTGAACCAGGATACTGCGCAGGCTGTCACTGCCAGGTTAAATAAAATCAAATAACCATACAACGCAACTTACCAGTTTTATTTAGCAACAGCTTTTTTTTGTGTCATGCGATATTGTTGTAGGTTACGGGTTGCGGGATACGGGTTATAAAAAAGGCTTATTTCCAATTAACAACTCGCAACACGCAACTCGCAACACGCAGCTCGTAACCCGAAACACTTACGTGATAGGAAAACAAGTTAAAAAAGACGTATTCTGGATAGCGATAAATATCGTTGTAGGGATAGCACCAAATGTCCAGCTTTCAAACAAACAACAAAACTATTAATTTTTTGCATGACCATTCTTTGCATTACCTGGAAATGGCATTTCGCACTGATAAGCGGGAAGTCATTGATCACCCTGACGGTTATGGAAAAAGAACCGGTCAGTGCGGTGATACGGTTGAAATATTTTTAACTGTACGTAATGAAAAAATAGAGTCGGTATCATTTCAGACAGACGGCTGTATAAATACCAATGCCTGTGCCAACACAGTTGCATGTCTGGCTGAGGGGAAAAAAATCGATCAGGCATGGGAAATTTCGCCTGAAGATGTCATTGGCTATCTCGGAACATTACCCCCTGAGGAAACCCATTGTGCGGAAGTTGCTGTAGGCGCTTTTTATCTTGCACTGGCCAATTTACGGGAACTGGAACATAGCCCCTGGAAAAAGCCTTATCAGCAACAGATGATAAAAAGATGATAAAAAGATGATAAAAACAGATATCAGAATATTTTCATTTATTCTTGACATGAATTTGCAAGTTGTTTATAAATTTCTTTTCCAATAAGGTACTTTGATATTGATAGTTGATAAAAACTGATTTCAATTACTATGCTCTTCAACGGGTCAACGGACATCAACAGGCATGTTAGGACTCTTTCTATAGATGGGGCTGAAAAAATTATTAGAAAAGAATAAATCCGCCATTATTAAAGACTGGTTCGAAGTGGTTGCCGCCACTTATGCTCCTGACACGGCTGATTTTTTTAAAAGGCAGAAAGATCCTTTTGCAAACCCTGTAGGAAATACCATCTTTAACGGTTTAAAAAAACTGTTTGATGAACTTCTTTTACAGATGAATCATGAAGAAATAAAGTCCTGTCTGGATCCTCTCATTAGAATAAGAGCTGTTCAGGATTTTTCCCCATCAGAAGCCACATCATTTATCCTTTCTTTAAAAAAAGTTATTATTTCAAATCTGCAAAAAGAGCTTCGTGATATACAAATTTTAAATGAATTTTTACAATTTGAATCAAAGATCGACACCTTAAATCTTATCGCTTTTGATATTTATGTTGAATGCAGAGAAAAAATTTACGAATTAAAGGTAACTACGGAAAGAAACAAAATATATAGTGCGTTTGCAAGAGCAGGTTTAATAGATGATGCTCCTGAAAATCCACCTAATCTTAAAGCGTTATAATAGTGAGGTAACGTTATATGAATGTAAAATACCTTTATGCCCTCGTTACTGTCGTTGTTCTCTTCCTGATTTCCTATATTGGAGTTGAAGCCCTGGGTCTTCAGATTCTTTTCGGGATAGTAATTCCCTATGTGGCCATTTTCATATTTATCGCCGGGTTTATCTACCGGGTTATGGGATGGACACGTTCGGCAGTTCCCTTTAAAATTCCTACAACATGCGGTCAGCAGAAATCACTTCCCTGGATCAAACCAAACAGCATCGACAATCCGACCACTAAAGGAGGTGTTGTTATCCGGATGATCCTGGAGATTCTGTTTTTCCGGTCACTTTTCAAGAATACCCGGATGAGCCTGAAAGAGGGATCAAAAATTTCCTATCAACTGGAAATTTTTTTATGGCTGGGCGCACTGGCATTTCACTGGTCATTTCTTACTGTTATAGTAAGGCATCTGCGGTTTTTTACCGAGCCGGTTCCTTTTTTAATTCAGTTGCTGGAAAAGATGGACGGCTTCTTCCGCGTGGAGATCTTATACGACGTCGTTAAATGGGGCCTGCCGGGCGTATATTTATCAGGCCTTGTCCTGCTGGCAGCCGTTACCTATCTGTTTTTAAGAAGAGTCTTTCTTCCCCAGGTCAGGTATATTTCCCTTGCCGCAGACTTTTTCCCGCTCTTTTTAATTTTCGGCATAGCTTTAACCGGTATCCTGATGCGTTATGTTACCAAGGTAAATATCGTAGAAATAAAAGAATTCGCCATGGGCCTGATTACCTTTCGTTTTACCATACCGGAAGGGGTTGGAGGCATCTTTTATGTTCATCTCTTTTTTGTAAGTATTCTTCTGGCATATTTTCCGTTCAGCAAGCTCATGCACCTGGGGGGAATATTCTTAAGTCCCACAAGAAATCTGACTACAGACACCCGCGCCAGAAGACACGTCAATCCGTGGAATTATCCGGTTCATACTCATACTTACGAAGAATATGAAGATGAATTCAGGGAAAAAATGATAGGAGTCGGGCTGCCGGTTGACAAAGAGCTCGTTAAGAAGGAACAGGAAGAACCTAAGGAACAAGAGAAAAAGGAGTAATCTATGTCAGATGTTCCAACGCCAGAAGAAATGTTAAAGATGGACCACCGTCCTAATCAAACAGGATGGATGGAAACCCCGACTAATATTAGAAAAGGTATTGCATGCTACGCCTCAAATCCTAAAAGTGTCGAGTATCTCGGGCTTCCCTACCCGCGAGCATGGAGCTGTTTTGATGAAGATTGGCAACTCCCTGAAAACTGGAAAGAGATTATTCACGAAGGATTCAAAGAAAGGCTTGAAAAATTCCGGTCTTTTAAAGTGTTCATGGATATTTGTGTTCGTTGCGGGGCATGTGCCGATAAATGCCATTTCTTTATAGGAACAGGCGATCCAAAAAACATGCCGGTTTTAAGGGCCGAGCTGCTGCGTTCCGTATATCGTAATGACTTTACAACTGCTGGTAAAGTACTGGGCAAGATTGCCGGTGCAAGACCTCTTACATTAGATGTCTTAAAGGAGTGGTGGTCTTATTTTTTTCAATGCACTGAATGCCGTCGATGTTCGGTTTTTTGCCCCTATGGTATAGACACTGCCGAAATAACCATCATGGGCAGAGAGCTTCTCAATCTGATCGGTCTTAATATCGACTGGATTGCAACACCGGTTGCCAACTGCTACAGGACGGGAAACCATCTGGGAATACAACCCCATGCATATAAGGATATGCTCGATTTTTTCACCGATGAGATCGAAGATATCACCGGGGTAAGAGTTAACCCTCAATTCAATAAAAAAGGTGCGGATATCCTGTTTATTACCCCTTCCGGCGACGTGTTTGCTGACCCGGGCACTTTCACATGCATGGGATACATGATGTTGTTTCATTATTTACAGGAAGAATACGGCCTTGATATCACGTGGAGCACTTATGCATCAGAAGGCGGAAATTTCGGCTTTTTCACATCTCATGAGACCATGAAGCGTCTGAATGCTAAGATGTACGCTGAAGCAAAAAGACTTGGAGTAAAATGGATTCTTGGTGGTGAGTGCGGCCACATGTGGCGGGTTATCAACCAGTATATGGATACCATGAATGGTCCCGCTGATTTTCTTGAAGAACCGGTTTCTCCTATAACCGGCACAAAGTTTGAAAACGCCAAATCTACCAAGATGGTTCATATTATGGAGTTCGTTGCTGACCTTATCAAGCACGGCAAACTCGATCTCGATCCCAGCCGAAATGACCATCTAAAGGTAACCTTTCACGATTCCTGCAACCCTGCCAGGGGCATGGGGCTTTTGGAAGAGCCGCGATATGTTCTCAACAACGTTTGTAATAATTTTTATGACATGCCGGCAAATACAATCCGGGAACAGACATTCTGCTGCGGCAGCGGGGCCGGCCTCAATGCCGGTGAAGATATGGAACTGAGAATGGCAGGCGGTCTTCCCCGGGCCAATGCCGTAAAATATGTTCATGAAAAATTCGGTGTTAATATGCTTTCATGTATCTGTGCGATCGACAGGGCTGTCCTTCCTGATCTCATGTCATACTGGGTTCCCGAAGTTGACGTCACCGGCGCTTGTGAACTGCTTGCCAATGCCCTGAATATGCCCGGACAAAAAGAAAGAACGCTTGACCTGCGCGGGGAAGAACTGCCGGGAATAGAGGGTGATACGGAGGGTGATGCTGATGAATGATAAAAAAATTATCATTGCTGGTTTAATTATTTTTATAGCAATTATA
>JAUWMJ010000304.1 GCA_030613225.1 Desulfobacterales bacterium | reverse complement strand
TTCTTCTTTTTTGAATAAGGGATAAAAACATTTAAACGCTCCTTTAATACAGACCTCATTATTTATCTTACGAAAATGACCGGAGACCTTGATATACCACAGAATCGCAAATTAATTTGACACCAGGTCGGTCTGGGTTATAAGGTTCAAAGGTTCCCCGTTCAAGGTTAAGTGCTTCGCACTTCTTCCTTACCTATTGATTCCATTGGGTTAATGTAATGGCGGACAACCTTTGAACCGTGAACCTTTTAACCAAAATGCCCGGCTGGAAACTTAAGCTTTCTGTCCAAATTATTACGACATAATACGCTATAAGTTACGAGGTCTGAACTATGAGTTATCTGAGCTCATCCTGTCACTCAGGATACAGTCAACTGTGAACCCTGAATCTAACAACCTGAGTTACGATTTTTATTAAATTCCAGAACTCGTTACTCGTTACTGGATACTCGTTACTGGATACTCGATGCTGGATGCTGGATAAAAAAATAGCGTATTTCTTGACAAAATATCGAGTTCTGAAGTCATTGTTGCCTTGAAATATATTTCAACATCTGTCCGGTTACAAGAGCAATGATATCTCTGTGTAGAAAATCATCAGGTGTATTTTCCATTAGCAGGTCTGTAATTTCCTCTGTACTCTTCTTTACATCTTTTGTACGGGCATAAGATGCTTCAAGAATGGCTCTGGCCTCTTTGGCGAAATCCATCGATCTTTTCAGGAAACTGTTGGCATCTTTGCCGGTTCTGGCGCCATAGTGCTCGGCAAGGTAAACGTCGATTTCGTATCCCGCCATTTTTTTAAGGCTTTCCTGATACTTGTCAAAATTAGAATTTGCACACGTGAAAATCTGATCTCCAAAAGGGATTCCCCCGGCATCGGACGCAAACATGGCTTTTTCTTCGGGTACGTATGCTGCAATAGAACATGAAGAGTGACCGGGAACCTCTATTATTTCAATAGTCAGATCGCCGCATGAAATTATATCATCATCTTTTACAACATCTTCGACATTGATACCTGAAAACGCAAGTCCCAAATCCTTAGCCTGATCTTCCAGTCCCTTTTCCTGTAAAAGTAGTTGATTCATAAATTCTATGGTTTCTATTACGTTAGGAGCAGCCAACAGTTCTTTTGCCCTTTGAGATGCAGTTATCTTTGCCCATGGCCAGCGCTTTTTTAAAAAAGGAACAACCCCGCAATGGTCAAAATGGGAATGTAAAATTATTATCCGTTTTATCTTTTCTTCTTCGATTTTAAACTCCTTAAGCTGCTCAACTATTTCAGGAACAATATGGACCATTCCGCCACCAAGAAAAACATACTCATCTTCTCCCTTGAGAAGATAAACAGATGATTCTTTGACACCCAGCAGCAGAATTCTATCTGTAACTTTTCCTGGTTTTGTTATTATCATTTTATTCTCCTTTTTTATCCTTGAATTTTTTCCATTGTGGAAATAGCGGTTCATAAAGCATCTGTCAAATAATTTCAATAATATCATCAATGATAGCATTGATGGAATCTTAAAAAGTCGCTACAACGCATTAGTATGGCCTTTTTACGACGTCATCAGCATTAGACGGCACATGAAAAGCAGACTTGACTATCTCGTCACTTTTATCTTGACAAAATTTGACGTAGCTGCAATATAGCTTTAATCATCTTTGGCAAATGAACGAAGTTTAGCAAATTGTTCTAACAACTAATTTCAAAAGGAGGCACTGATGACATTAAAAAGATTGGTAATTATTATTTTGGTCTGTATGGTTAGTTTTGGCTTGCTGGTGGGTCCGGCAATGGCAAAAAAGAAACCATCTCTGGATGCATGGAAAGCTGATTTTGATCCTTCAACTGCAAAGTATAAATGTATAGTTTCCAACGTATCTCATCCGGTTTTAAAGGGTGTTTATACCGGTTTTGCAATTCGGGATGAGCTGTGGAAGCGAACTAATGGTCAGATCTATCTAGACTACAAACCATTTTCCATGTTAGGCGGAGAAGTGGAGGTTTTAAACCAGTTGCAGATGGGCGCAATCCAGGGTATGGCCTGCAGTTCTGTGGCAGCGACAAATCTGGGTCCAAGATTCGGTCTTGTAAATTTGCCCTTTCTAATTAACTCTTTTGAAAAACTAGATAAATTTATCAACAGCGGAAAGCTCTTTGACCATTTCCTGATGGCCATGGATCATCAGGGGATAATGGCAGTTGATATTGCCAGTTATGGAAACTACGGCTGGGCAACTACCGTACCGGTTAAGACTATTGCAGACGCCAAGAAGGTTAAATTTCGCGTTGCCGAAGCAAAGGTTAATAGACTGAATTACAAGGCATGGGGATTTAACCCTGTAGTGATGCCCTGGCCTGATGTGCCGGTGGCGCTTAAGCAGGGAGTTATCACAGGTCTAGATCATACACTCACTGTATGTAGCATTACCAAGAAATTTGAAGTAGCCAAGTACTATACTCGGCTTAATTACGCCCAGGGCCTTTTCATATGGCTGTTTAACAAGGCATGGTATAACAAACTTCCCAAGGATCTTCAAAAGATACTTAAAGAAACAGTGCGTGATATGTGTGCTGAGGCACGCATAGCGGATAAGCAACAGGAAGCAGAGCAGATTAAAGCCGCGACGGAAAAATATGGCGTCGAATTCTTTACATTGTCTAGCAAAGAAATGAAGACCCTTCGTAAACAGGCAAATTCGGTTCACAAAAATTTTGCTCCTGAAATCAACAAGCTTTATAAAGGGGACAAATACCGAAATAAAAATTATCTGAAAAAAGTTCAGAAATACATGAAGTATTAGTCGTAATTTTATTTGCTCAAAGATAAAGGGGGCCTTTTGCAAGCCCCCTTTATAATTACATTAATACCCCATTTTACCGTAACCGGGCTATTATTTACAAATTGTACGAAGGAAATCTCCCATGTTTGGAAAGATTTTGGACTTTTTGGACAAGATATTGACCTTTTTTGAAGAGTGGACGCTTTTTATCAGTGTGATGGTTGCATTGATTGCGCTCTTTTTTAACGTGGTTTTAAGATACGGGTTTAATTATTCCCTGGCCTGGTCAGAGGAACTGGTCAGGGAGGTGATCATTTACACTACCTTTATCGGGTGCAGTGCTGGTATAAAAAACCGTGCCATGATAAAAATTGATGCGTCGGTTCAGCTTTTGCCCAGACTGAAAATGCCTCTGACTTATTTCAGTAATTTTGTGACTATGATCTTTTCAGGAATGATGATTTATTATGGCTGGCTTATGGTAGCGCTTCAGATGCGTACAGAACAGAAGACCATTATCATGGAGATCCCGCTGGCATATCTTTACGCAATACTGCCTCTTATGGGAGTAATGTGGTCGATTCGCACTATCCAGGTTATGCATCAAGACTTTACAGAACAACGGGCAAAGAAATCGCCGGAAAAATAACTAGAAAAATAAACAGATAATTTCGGATTTGTTCACTTAAAGGAGATACGGTTTATGGAATTCAGTCATATTATTATTTTGCTGATTCTTTTAGGATGCATGGCAACATATATTCCTGTGTTCATGTGTCTTTTCTTTACATCGGTACTGGGCATACTTTTTTTTACTGATTTGCCGATTCTCCTTCTTGCTCAAAGTCTCTTCAGGAGCATGGATAACTTTGCCCTTATTGTGGTGCTTTTCTTTATTCTTTGCGGCAATATAATGACGTCAGGCTCTATTGTAGAAAAGCTTATTAAGGTTGCCAATTCACTGGTAAGCTGGCTTCCCGGCGGTCTTGGCATGGCCGGTGTTTTAGCATGTGGGCTGTTCGGTGCCATCTCCGGATCAACTGTTGCTACTGTTGTTGCTTTAGGCGGATTTATGATTCCGGCTCTTTTAGATAACGGATACCCTGAAAAATACACGCTTGGTCTTATGACCACTTCTCCTAATCTGGGTGTGATTATTCCTCCAAGTATCGGGATGATCCTTTACAGCATGATCAGCAATGTATCTTTAGAAGGACTTTTTTTGACCGGTTTTCTGCCCGGTGTTTTGATAATGGGAGCCACATGTCTTTATTCTTATTTCTTTTTTAGAAAAAAGAAAGAGATAGTTCGTATGCCGGTACCCAGCACTATGGAAGTCCTGCTTGTTTTAAAGGAAGGATTCTGGTCTCTAATGCTGCCTGTTATTATCTTCGGTGGCATTTTCTCAGGTGCTTTCACTGCAAATGAAGCCGCTGTGGTTGCCTGTGTATATGCCTTTATTGTGGAGATTTTTATACACAAATCCATGAAGCTGAGCCAGGTAAAAAAAATTACAGTCAATTCTGCAGTAACATCCGGCACTCTTTTGATCATCGTGGCAGGGGCCGTCTGCTTCGGCCGTCTCCTCACCCTTGAAGACATTCCCGGCAAGATCACCGAAGCCGTGCTTTCAGCAATCAGCTCACCTGTTGTTTTCCTTTTAGCTATGAATATTCTGCTTCTTTTTGTAGGTATGTTCATGGATATAATTTCAGCCACAATGATCCTGGGGCCTGTATTTTTGCCCATGCTGGATGCATTTGATATAAGCTTGATGCACTTCGGGTTGATTATGACGGT
>JAUWMJ010000047.1 GCA_030613225.1 Desulfobacterales bacterium | reverse complement strand
AGAACAAGAGTTCCTTTCAGTAAGAGAAACGTTCTTGTAAGAGATGGCTTTAAGTGTGCATATTGCAGCGCTAAAAAAGATAAATTAACAATTGATCACATTGTACCAATATCCAGAGGCGGCAAGACGGATTTTGATAATTGTGTGGCTGCATGCAAGCCTTGTAACAACAAAAAGGGTCATAAAACTCCCAGTGAGGCAAATATGTATCTCAAAGTTAAGGCTTATCAGCCGACAATTTCAGAATTTTTAAGGATGAAAGTTAAAAAGCTCGGTATTACTGAAGTTCTGAAAGGGTTTGGAATTTACTAGCCTGGTTCCATCTAAGGGTTCGAGCAAAAATAAATTCGCAATTTTAAGTGTTGAAGCGCCCGGATGGCAAGGCGTGAAAGCGTAGGAATATCAAGCATATTCCGAGCTTTCACAACGCAGCCATGCGGGATGCATCGGCGCTTAAAATGTGAAGTTATTTTTGCGCGAGCTCTAAATATCCTCTCTTGCTGCCGCCCATGCTCCTTATGGTATCTGCGTGGCAATGTCAAAGATCTCCAGAGGTTAAAAAAAAGGTAAAAGTTCAGCCACTAAGTCACAAAGGCACAAAAGAGCTTTATTTTAAAGCATTATCAAAAGGAGAAGAAAAAAGTTGTAGATACGGCATATACTGTGCATTTAGAATTATATTACTCAAGTTTCGCACCCTTTCGTCTATTCAAAGCCATAGACGGTAAGGAATAAAAATAAATTTTGAAAGCGAAATATACTGCCGGTGATTTTAACAACGGCGCCAATCCATAAATATAGAATTGATGCTTGATACCTTTTTCAATCCAATATGTTATATCTTGTTTGCGCCTGATCCTGTTGGATGACCCGCCGGGTGCCATTTGCAAAATATAAGAAATTGATTTCGCTTTAAAAATGTTATTTTTACCCCTTAACAGCGACGGAATTTAGGGGTGCGAAACTTGAGTAAATATTAAAGAAGGTAATTACAACAAGATGAGTAAAAAAGTAAAACGTGTCAGATATAGCCTTGATGCAAAAGATGTTAAGAAACTGCCCCTTGATGAAATTGCAGCCATTTTACGTGCTGCTGATGAACTGATAATGAGTGGCGGCAGAACAATGTTAGCTAAAATCTTAAAGGGATCAAAATCAAAGAAAGTCTTAGAACTTAACCTTGATAAATGTCCTGCTTATGGATTTTATCGAAATTTAAGTATGGATGATATCTTGGCAAGAATTGATTGGGTCATTATTAATCGATATTTAGCTATCGAATATGATTATCGCTTACCACTATTAGTCTTTACTCCTCAGGGATGGGAAATAGAAAAAGAGACTTGCTCAGATGAATTGTTGAGATCTTTTGATGAAATGTTGGAAAGTGGTTCCGAGCTTTTCAATATGCGTTATTTAAAAGATAAAGACAGAGGGCTTATCTTGTTGTTATTACAAAAAATTGAGGAAACAAAAAATAGTAAATATATTCCAATATTGGAAGCATGGGAAAAAATTGATTATAAAAAGGTTGTAAAAAGAATCAGACAAGTCATAACCTTGATGAATTCGTAAAAAGTCGAATTCATCAATCTTAAAGGTTTTGTTAATAAATATCTCAAAAGTGGTGTTTTTGTGGTCACCCATTAAAGGGTGGTCTTTGTACACACTTGACACCGAGGGTATTTCTGGGAGTTCTTGTAATCACCCCAAAACATTGAATACCCGCTGCCATTGCCGGGGTTATGTGTAATAGTATCTATTTAGCCCAATACCATATCTAAGGGCGAACAAAGCAATTCATACAAAAATGAATTGGCGGGCAGGTCGCCTGATCTTATAAAAATGGCCGTAACAAATTCTAAATTAAAATTCAGCCGTCGTACCTTACGCTACTACCCGGCCTTCGCAGCCGCTACGGCGGAGTAGGCTGGCGATAGTTACACTATTTTGATAAAAGTTAATACTGCTTGCGACGGGAGAAGCCCTTTCCGATGACGTTAAAGGTGTTTTCGGTAATAAAGAAGGCGTCTGAATCGACATTGAATACCGCTTCTTCCAGACGCTTGAGCTGATAATTGTTTACCACCGTCATAATAACCTTTTTGCGCCGGCCGGTATATGCACCGCGTCCGAACAAAAAGGTGCTTCCCCTGTTAAGTTTTTCAAAGATAGCCTTAGCAATTGAATCGGCCCTGTCGGAAATAATTATAACCATTTTGCGCTGGTTGAACATGCTGAGGAAGTAATCGGCTACCTGGGAGACGACAAAGGAAAGTATAAGAGAAAAAAGAATTATATCAATATCCATGAAACCAAAACTAAGACCAAAGAGAACCAGATTAAAATAGAAATAGAACCTGCCGATGCTGACATTGAATTTCTGGTTGAGAATAATTGCAATTATATCTGATCCGCCAGCTGATCCAAAGGAATGAAGGTAAGTCCCTGCCCCGGCACCAATGAGAACACCGGCTGCAAGGGCCGCCAGCAGCTTGTCATGAATTGGAATTGTAAACGGTATCAGATCGATGGCCACGGTTAGCACTACCATACCAAATAGACTGTAAAAAAAGAACCGCCTGCTGAGAAAAATCCAGCCTGCGATAAACAACGGTATGTTCAGCACAAAATACCAGATCCCGGGAGATAAACCTTTAAAGACATAATAGATCAGCAGACTAAGCCCTGAAAACCCTCCGGTGATGAAGCCATTGGGAATGGCAACAGCTTTGATGCCGATAGCTAAAACGACAGCACCAGCCGTGAGGAGGATTAGATTCCAGGCTACTGAAAAGACTATGGCCTTTTTTTTTGTAGACATTTTTAACCCACCAATACTTTTTTATTAAATTGTTCGGAGCCTATAATCGTCTTAACTGTCCTGAAAGATCCCATTATCGTCCCGATTACTCCCGGCGCCACAACATTTTGACCTGCAAGGAATAAACCCTTTACTGATGTACGATTCAGCAGGGCTGCCGCAAGCAATTGGCTGGAAGAACGAAGGACACCATATGCGCTGCCTTCGGGGCTGTTTACCCAGTCCCGCAAGGTCAGGGGTGTATAGGCATCAAGTATCTTCAAGCCTTTAAAAGGCCCTAATATTTCCTGTGCCTCATCAATTAACTGCGTGGAGTGTTTATCTTTTTCCTCAAGATAATCCTTGCCGCGGCGGCCTGTTTTGCTATCTTCCCATTTGTGCCAACGATTTAACTTGCCTGATGTGAGAATTGTTAAAATATTTTTTTCACTTTTTTCACTTTTTCGAATCTGATAAAATTTTATATCAGGGATATTCCCGTATTTATCCGTATCTACTTTAAAGATATTGTACGGTATTTCTTCATGAAAAGCAGCATCAAGTTCTGCGTGAACGCAAAATATTCCAAATGTATTTCTTAAATTTGAAATCCTTTTTCTGTATGAAGGCTTTACAGCTCCATCCGGCAACATGTCGAGGACAACTTTCGGATGTACAGCTCCGATAACAAGGGGAGCATTCAATACCTTGCCCGACTTCAGGCGAACACCTTTTACGATACGCGAATCCACTAGAATTTCTTTGACTTTGTCGCTTTGAATAATGCTGCCGCCCAGTAATTTCAGACGTTCTGCAAAAACATCCGCCATATGTGAACCGCTGCATTGCAATCTCCAGGACGAGGATAAATAGGAAACAAGAGCCATATTATGGTAAAAAGCCGGGCATTCTTCTGCCGGAACGCCTATCCAGCATGATGGAACACTCAGGACACTTTTTAAGCCCGGTGAACAATTTAATTTGGTCAGGATTTCTCCTAATGGTTTGAACTGGTCGAGCAGTAATAAATCATTTTGGGTTGAATAGAGAAGATCAAGAGAATGTAACTTTTCAGCAGCCTGTCGCATCGGTTTCATTATGGCTGAAATCTGCTTTTGTTCCTCCGGAAAGGTGGATTTTAAATTGTGTTCATATGCATCAAACCCTTCCGGAAAATCGAAAGTTCCTGTTTTGATAAACCCGGTGTTAAAAAGATATCTATCAATTACACCGTTTTGCCCCATTCTTTCCACCGGAATTTTCGAAGTAACATCAAAATAATCAAAAAATCTTCTCAGGATCTGTCCTTCATCGAGAGATCCCAGGTAATGAACTCCTGTGGAGCATTCAATCCCGTTTCGCGTATAGCTTCGTGTCAGTCCGCCGGGAAGCCTGTTTTTTTCTATAACTGTTACGTGATAACCGAGTTTGGCCAGAATAATAGCGGTTGTAAGCCCACCTATACCTGATCCGATGATCAAAACATCCTTTAAAGAAGATGCATTTGTTTTCATTTTATCCTTTTTCGTAACTCAAGTTCAAAGTTTCCCGCTGAAAGCGGGATTCATGGTTAAACAGATGAGTTGATAGCTGTTAAACTGGTAAACTATGAGTTATCTGAGATCATCATGTCACTCAGGATACACCCAACCGTGAACTGTGAACCCTGAACCTCATAACCTGAGTAGTTACCCCTTTTCAAATAATAAGCGCGTCCTGCTCATAAGATCTGAAACAGAAAGTCTGTGGCCGTTACGAACAGGTTCAATACCACCGATCAGTTTTATTGCTATCGGTTCCCTGATAGCCGTATCAATTAGACAGGTTTTCGGTCTGTAGAGCGCGTTTGTATTTTTTATTAAACATACTTTTAAAGGAACTTTAAAGCGCCGTGCTATTTTAAAAGCCCCTTCATTTAGCGTGCCGATAGAACCATCTTTACTTCTTGTTCCTTCAGGAAAAATAAAAAGATTTCCCCCTGAAGATAAAAACTCACCCATTTTCTCCACACTTTCAATCATTAAAGAAGAAAATGCCCCAACGGATGTTGAAGGAATATATCCGGATGTTTTTAATATCGACCCAAATACAGGGACTTTAAAAAAAGTGCTCTTTACAATGGTTTTATGCTTTTCAAACAGAGAAACAAAAAGAAGAGGGTCGAAATAAGACAGATGGTTACACACGACAACACAAGACCTGATAGAGCGGACTTCATCTGAAATATTCAACACCAGTTTTGGGATCAGCAGTCTGGATAGTAAAAAAAAACTTTTAAAAAAAACGTGATTTAATTTTTGAAAAGCACTCTCACGATTTGTTGAAAATAATAGTGCCCCGAGATAAAAAGGTGAAAAAAATGCGGCAAATCCAAATATTAAATATATCCAGTGGAGTAAAGTAACTGCAAAATCAAAGGCAGGTTTCAGGTATATGAAAAAAGGCCGCATTTCGTGTTTATTCAAACTTCTTAATAATCAAACTTGTATTTACACCGCCAAAGGCAAAATTCTGTATTGCGGCAATCCGTACATCTTTTTCAATCATTCGCGTAACATGCTTGAGCATGGAACATCTTTCATCAACTTCATCCAGGTTTAAAGTGGGTGCGATAATACCTTTTTCCATCATGTATAAGGTTAAAACTGTTTCTATGGCGCCGCACGGCGCCATGGTATGCCCCATATAACTTTTCAGCCCGGTTACAAACGGCGAGTCTTTATATATCTTATAAATGGCCTGTGCCTCAATAACGTCTCCCATTTTTGTTGCTGTGGCGTGAGCGCTGACAAAGTCAACCTCGTCCGGACTGATTTTCGCATTTTCAAGGCCAAGCCTGATTGTTTCAGTTATTCCAAGAATGTTCGGGAGTATAAGATCTCCACCATTATTATTTGATGAAAAACCGATGACCTCTCCAAGGATGTTTGCCCCACGTTTTTTAGCATGCTCATACTCTTCCAGCATTATCGCCCCGGCTCCTTCCCCAACAACAAGACCATCCCTTCTTACATCAAACGGACGGGGCGTACTTTCCGGTGTATCATTAAAATCTGTTGAACAGGCGAGGAGGTTATCAAAAACAGCTACTGTGGTAGTATCATATTCATCCGCTCCTCCGCAAATCATTGCATCCTGCATGCCGAACTTAATCGTTTCATATCCATAGCCGATTGACTGGCTGCTTGTTGTGCATGCTGTTGAAGAAGAAATTATCCGGCCTGTTATTTCAAACATCTTTGTTATATTAACAGCCGTTGTGTGAACCATTGACTTAAGGTAATCGACAGCACCTATTGATAAAAACTTTGAGCGTTCACCGCTGAAAAAGTTTTTATATATTCCTTTCTGAACTGTGGGGCTTCCGTGGATTGAACCAAAAGCTACTCCAAGCCGGCCTGAAGAAAGTAATTTTCCGTCAAAGCCGGCCTGTTCAATAACTTCCTTTGCCACCTGGCAGGCATAATATGAAACCGGAGCCATAGTCTTTCGATATTTTCTTGCGAAATCATACTCAATAGTATAATCCACTGTTCCGAAAACTTTTGAATGGATGTAACCGGACAAAAGTCCATCATCCCGAAGTTCTTTTACCCCTGAAACACCATTGATCAGACTGTTAAGAATTTCTTCTTTTGCATGGCCAATGGGTGTAATAGCAGAAGCTGCTGTGATTACAACTCGTCTTTCCATAATATTTTCACCCTGTACAACGCAGTAGATGAGACTTTTTACTTAGCCATCCGGCGCTCATTCAAAGACTTTTTACGAAACGTTATAAATCTCAATTGGCTCTATGAGTGAGCCTGTGCCATGGACTCAACATAATTGCATATCTGATTTATTGTTCTAATATCCATGGCCTGTCTTTTCTCATCATGAGTAAGTTCCGAATCTAATAAAGTTTCAATCTCCCCTAAAAGTTCTATTGCATCAATACTGTCAAATTCATGCACTTCTCTTAAATTGTCATCCAGACCAGGGTTTTCTATTTCGAATTCTTCGGAAAATATCTTCAGGATTTCATTTTGTATTTTTTCCCGCGTCAGTGTCATATGATAATCTGTGTGCTCCGTGTCCTCTGTGGTAAATTCAACTTTTTAATAATTCATAAACTTTATTTATATAACAAATTCAAAATAAATAAACAATTATTTTGTAACCTGATACAAAGGCGCCAGGAATATATCCTTTCTTCATGTCTTGATGGTTTCGTAAAAAGTCAGGAAAGCATTTTTTTTACGAAACGTTTTGAGTTTTAGGATTTAAGTTTTAAGCACTTGATAAAACAGACAATTGCATTAACCTAAAACCTAAGACTTAACACCTGAAACCTGATGAATTCGACATGTCCTAAAATTTCGATTTCTGAATGCGGCTCTCATGATAAGGGGTCTACGTTTGACCCATGAGCAATCTATTTTCTCTTATTTCAATATTTCTTATGCTTTTTTATCTTTATTCTTAAACTTCTATGTCCCTTGAATCTTGACTAATTAACAACAAGGGTCAAACGTAGACTTGATAATCATTCTCTATCTTCTCTTAAACGCATCCCTCAAAGCTTAATTTCATTGATTCAGGAGCGAGGAAGCATTTCCGTGGCGATCATTTTTTAAATAATTGTACTAACCATATGAAGGTGTGGTATCCCTGCTTCGGGCAGATAAAAGATCGCGATAAGCATTTGAGAGCCTTCTTGAAATAACTCCAGCCAATCTTTTTAGCACTTTAAAGCCGACATCAGGATGTTTATTAAATATTCTATTCAGCTTCTCTTTTTCAATTTTTATCGCCTTGAGATTCGTGGAGCAGATGCAAGAAGCAGTATAACACCCATGTTCAACCATGCTCGACCAGCCGAATATTTCACCCGGCTCTTTAAGGTGGTAAATTATCGATCCGCCATTTTTAATTACCAGCTTAACCGTTCCTTCAAGGAGAATGTATAAACACCTGGCTTCTTCATCCTTCTCAAATAAGATTGCATCCTTAGAATAACTCTCCTCAGAACAAATACCGGTAATTTCATTCATCGCCTCATAATCAATCCCTTTAAAAAGTTCTATTTCTTTGATAATCATTTTTCCCTCCTTTTTTTGTATTTTAACAATTTATTTCCCTGATAATTGAAAGCTGGTATATAGCTTATAAAATTTGGAATCATCAATTACTACAAAAGCATAGATAGAAAGAGGGGAACAAGTTGGATGAATAGTCAGCAATGATTAGGAGCTATGACTTTTCTTTTAGATCAGATCGGATTAGGTCAGAAATAGGAAAATAAACAACGGCTATCGGAATTAAATAATGGATTTTCGAAGCTCGAGTTTCTGTGCGAGTACCAAATTTGATTTTACCGAATCCTAAAACAAATTAGGTCGCGTGTCAAAGGGAAAATCTCATTTTAGTTGGGGAACAGAGTTTGTGGCATATTTCTAAACTGCGTGCCGCGACCCGACTTGCCTATTCATTTGATTATATGATAAATTTGTAAAGCTAACCCAAATAATTTCGGCTATCGAGAATTTTACCTGGTTAGCAGGAACATACATTTTTTTTTACAAAGGACGCTTTGGGACGTACATTAGTGACGTTTGGGTCGTACATTAGTTTATAGTTACTGGTAAGCTTTTAACGAGTAATTGTGGCGTATAACCAATTGCTCTCCGCGTTTAACCGCTAAACAGACTGCGGGTTGCGAAATCTTCAGCTTTCGAATTCTGCGCTTATCTGCCCTAATTCGCTTTGACTTAGGGCTCGGTAAAAAATGAACAATGCCGATTCAAAACTGGTCTTTGACCATTTCTCAGTTAGTAATATTTTTTGAAGGAAGGCTGGATAAAGAATTAAGACTTTGATATGATTGCCAACCACAAAACTATGCTGACACAGAATATTGAACACTCCCGTATTAGAAGGGTATAAAGGATGCCGTACAAAAAGCGAATCCCATTGTTGAAGGACCACCACACACATCCCTCGCTCTACGCGTCTTTAGGCAACTGCCTCGATCTGAGGACTGTCCGCGACAAAGCACAGGCCCTGGAATTGATCAGGGCCGGAGACGTCAGGATAAATGTCGTATTCGGTTGGAATAATAGTCTCTATTCATTTAAAAAAGAAGAGCTGGAAAGCCTGGCGCCTGTTTTTATCTGTAATGTTTCGTTACACAATTTTTTAATGAACGCCCCGGCTAAAGAGATGCTTTACAGCACTTACAAAGATATCGTTTCCAATATTGAGGACCGCAACTGGGTAGAGCAAAACCTGCCGGAGATCTTCAAATTCATTGTTAACATCAACCCGGTCACCCCTGAACAGATTTCAGCCTTCTATGAATATCTTAATCGGCAGGGAATCTGGTATGCCGAAGAGATGCTGCTGCCGAACAGGACGACCATTGACGACCACCGGAAACTGGGATACCTTGATAGGACTCTGTTTTGGGCTGACCCTGGTTTGTTTCAAACCCTTGATCATCAGACCCAGAGGGATGTTTACGGTATCAAGCTGTTCACTGATGGAGCCCTGGGCTCCAGGACCGCGGCCCTTACCGCAGCCTATTCCACGGGAGGCAAGGGTGTTTTAATTTACTCAGACAGCGAGTTGTACAGCATCATAGATGAACTGACAGATACGGGCAAGCCGGTTGCCATACATGCCATCGGGGATGCTGCCACCGACCAGGTGATAGCCGCCTTAAGCAATGTGAAGCGTGCGCGGAGTGAGATCCCGCCACTGGTACGCCTGGAGCACTGCCAGTTTATCTCCGAGGTCAACGCGCACAGGGCCAGGTCACTTGGCGTTATTCTATCCATGCAGCCAAATTTCAGCTATGATTCCGTACAGTACCGCGACAGACTTTCTGATGAGTATTGTTCCTTGAACAACCCTTTTCGGATGCTGATTGACAAAGCCGGTTTCACGTCCGGAAGAGACCTTATTTTTGGTTCGGACGGGATGCCCCACGGGATCAACTATGCGCTGGAAATGTCCCTGTTCCCGCCGGTCCCGGGGCAAAGGCTTTCCATAGAGGAATTTATTGCCGGTTATTGCATGGATACTATGGAAAACGGGTACATTAATATCAGTGTTGATGACGCAAAACAGGCAGTTTTAAGTCGCGTTGTCTTGAAGTAGCTTCTTTAAAGAGATAATGCGCGCCCCTAAGGAAAGGGGGAAAGGCCTAATTTCAACCCCGTCCATTCCGTCCTCCTTTCCAGGCCGGAAGTTTATTATGTTTTTTGGCAGTTCATGAATTGGGGATGAACATGACTGAATTATCCGGGAGGTTGAACATATCAGTTTCAGCAGTAAGCGTATCGGTCAACCGGGGAGAAAAGATTGTCAATGATAATAGCATTTCATTGCTTAAATTGTTAAAAACAAAAGGGTCTCCCGAAACACGCACATAGTTTTATGCGCTAAATTTTCTTCCATATTCATCCCAGAATTGACCGGCCTTTCCCTGTCGGTCGTACCCCAATAAGTCATCTCCCCAAAGGAACAACCTGTCCAGCCAACGCAGGTTTCTTATTCCCCACCTGACAAATTCGTGAAGGAGTCCCGGAGGCTTGTTGAAAGGGCAGACCCTAATGCAGTTAGAACAGTCCGTACCGTTGACGGCCCAAAAGGGAAGACAGGTTTCCGCATTGATGTGCCATGCATGTACGCCCTCCCTGTTGGAGATGTTGTGGGCCTCCGCGCTTGGATCTCCATGCATGAGGGACTGGCTGGGGCATTTCTGAGCGCATTTTCCGCAGATCATGCAAAAGTCCCAGACGCCGAATTCGATGGGGCTGTCAGGTACCAGAGGGAGATCTGTAAAAATCTTGGTTAATCGAACCCGAGGACCGTACTGAGGGGTAATGAGAAGTCCGTTTCGACCAAGCTCCCCGAGTCCTGCATCAATGGCAATAGGGATGCTGCAGGCCGTGTCATTGCCGCAGGGTATGGCCTGAAAACCCAGACCACGGATGTATTGCGCTGTCAGCCCGGCAATAAACGCCATTTTTGAATAACCCAAACCAGTGGCGGCCGAAGCCGGATGGGCAGGAGAATATCTGATTCCCTCATAGTCCATCTCAACGGCAATGGCGATAGCGTATTTGCAGCCTTCCGGGATCTCATTTTCTGCAACCTTACCTCCTTCGGGGATGATAAGATATGCTGCGGAATAGAGCCACCGGCGATCCAGTTCGCAGATTCCCACCAGGGAAGCGCCAAAAAAGGTCGCAACCATCTTTATGTGCCGGGTAATGGCCACCGGATCAACGCCCGATATCTTCAGCCCTGGCGGGGCCAGTGGAAAGGCGAAATTCCCGTTCCAGTCCCAGGCATACATTCCCTTTCTGCCGCCCCGGACACCCTGAGCGAAAGCTTTTTCAAGTTGCCAGGATGCATTTACCATGGCCTGGTCCTGAAGCCTGTACCCCGGTTTATCCTTGGGCTTCACCCTGTCTACATAGAATTTTTGGCCAAGTTCCAGCATCTTAGGCTCCCAAAACGGACGTTTGAACATCTCATTTTTCTGGTCAAACGGTTCCACCTTACCTAC
>JAUWMJ010000197.1 GCA_030613225.1 Desulfobacterales bacterium | reverse complement strand
AAAATGAAAATATTATTGTTATAAAAGCACAAGTCAAAGAAACATCAGCCCAGGGAAGGACTGGCAGGAGAAAAAATAAAGCCGGTATTACTAAGATGCAAAATAACAAAGAGTAATTGCGAACGGTTTTCCAGATTGCATTCGGTGTTTTTTCCCAGGTAATGATGTAGCGGCAGCAGTCACCACCCTTGTGGAAACATACAGGGTGTTCAATCGTAGCGAGTTTTCCTGTAAATAATAGAGCGAGAGATTCAAGAGTGCCCATTCTGTTTTTGCACTGGTAGGGCTTTTCTTTTACACCCGTTTTAGGGGTAGATTCAATTTGAACTTTGTTCGACCTAAGCTTTGTCGCTTTGACAAGCGCTCCACGACTCATAGTGTTGTATATCTTCCCGACAAACATATAAAGAGCAGCTAAGCTCATGAAACTTAATACATATTGCCTCAAAGCACTCATTCCTGTGGTTGAGGTGAGGTAGCGGCCTGCATCTCTGGCAATATTCAAATTACTTGTTTCTTTAGCAAGGATTTCTTGAAATCGATCCACCTGATTCTGATTGAACCAGTGTCCTGTGTCATTCACCTCATATTTGGTCATCTTTGCATATTCCAGCAAAGAATCCCTATCTATATGGGGATACCGCTTTCCAATGAATTCAAGATACATCCTTGTAATGCGACTATTATAAATAGGTGATTTTTCATCCATTTTATTCAATTAAAAAGAGATATGATAAACTAATTATAGCATTTTAAAATAATCGAAAATAAAGTTTTGAAACAGGACTTGAAAAAAATTTCTGTATACTTTTATCACAATAAGATATAAAGATAAATATTAAAAAGCAAAAACCTTCAGGCAGATTGAAACAAAAATAATTTCTCATTGTACAGACAAAGAATCGACCTCAAATTTATTGTGTGCCATGGTCACCTGTGCCAAAATTTCACGGGATATATGATAATTCAGAAATTCCCTGAAGTTGACATGCCGCTTTGATTGCGCTAATGATAGCTTTAACGTCGGCGTTTGGAGTTGCACCCCATATTTTCCAGGCCTGCCGATAGTGACAAACAATTCAGCATTATCGCTTCATCTGCTTTTAAAAAAAATGAGTTCTTATGACTTGAAACATTATAGCTGTACTATTTTGTAATGCAATTAAAACAGGTTATCCAGAATACTCCTTGCACGGTCAACATGAGAAAACAGCATGACTGAACAGACAATTCTTATTGAGGTACAACCTCTTCGTGTAAAATTAAAATCAACAGTCCGTCACGCCGCGGCAACCAGAAATGAGGGAGAGAGCGTTTGGGTTAAGGTGGAAAGAAATGGAATTGCAGGTTACGGCGAAGGTTGTCCCAGATCTTATGTAGCCGGTGATGAGCTAGAATCAAGCGTTCAATGGGCACAGGAGATCTTTTCAGCCGGAAAAGTGCATTTCAATACATTTGAAGATACAATAGAGTGGACAGAAAAAAACAATAGCCTGATAGACAGATATCCGTCAGCCTGGTGCGCAATAGAGATGGCCTTGCTGGATCTGTTTTCCAGAGAGAAGAACTGCAGCGTTGAAACATTACTCGGTCTGGATGGCTGTGAGCGACGTGGTCGTTACACTGCTGTTCTGGGAGACAATGGGAAATGGAATTTTACTGACCTGGCAGAACATTATCTTATCCTGGGAATTTCTGATTTTAAAATCAAGATAAACGGCAATCTGGAAAAGGAAAGGAAGAGAATAGAGATCCTTGAAAATTTATGCAGAAAGTATAATATTCCGGATGTGCATATCCGCCTGGATGCGAATAGTTTATGGGAGGGACGCTGTCAAGAAGCAATAAATTATTTAAAAGCATTGAATAGTCCGGTATTTGCCATTGAAGAACCGGTTGGCGCCTGTGATGTTGAAGATATAAGCAAGGTCAGCACAGCTACCGGGTTGCCTGTTATCCTTGACGAAAGCCTGTGCACTTTTGATGATTTATCACAATTTAAACATCTGCCAGGAAATTTTATCGCCAATATAAAGGTTTCGCGAGTTGGCGGTATTATAAGGGCACTCAGACTGATTGATGAGTTGAAAAAACTGGATTGGCCTATAATAATTGGTTGTCATGTCGGTGAAACATCGCTGTTAACACGAGCGGCACTTATTCCAGCACACGTAGCAGGAAAAAATCTTATTGCTCAGGAAGGAGCTTTTGGAGACTACCTGGTGGAACGAGAGCCCGTTGATCCGATTCTGAAATTCGGCCCAAAGGGTATATTGGATTTAAGTTATCCATATTCTCTGAAAACGGCCCAAGGTCTTAAAGTAATACCGGTTGAAAACTGGAACACTGGGTTCGGCATGCAGTGCCGAATGCCAGATACCCATGACGATGGCAGGTAAGATGTTCTTACCTTTAAAATGCCGGACAGATATAAAATTCATTACCGAGACTGGGGCAAAACAGAAGGCAAAGACCTCTTATTCATTTTACATGGAGGCATGAGCCATTTACCGCTTCTATGCTTAGTACTTATTTTTTACGTATGAGGTGAATATGACAGAAAGAGCTATTAAAAAAGCAATTCAGATTCTTGATACAAACATGGAAGTTACTGTGCAGGAAAAAGAAGAAATTTCCCAGGCCAACCAGAAAAGCACTGAAGCAAGTAATAATGAAACAGGTAAACAGCTCAGCAAAGAATACCTGGTTAATAAACTCAATTTCACAAATTTTCAGGATGGCACTATTCTTATTAATTTCAAACACAAAGAATATGACCTGCCCATTTCTTTTCACGCCAGGCCGAAGCCCTGTTCAGGGAATAAGTTAGATTGCCTTTGGGTGGAAACAGATGAAATTAATGAGAAGTTACAGTCATATAAATTCAACAATTTTTTTGTCATAGATGATACAAAACTTCTTTCAGTAACACCGGAAGTATCCAGCATGAATGATGAGGGAATAAGTTTTACGCTGCCTGAAACATGTTATGAAATCAGTTCTCGAAAAGTAGCAAGGCGTTCATGCGAAGGGATAAAAGTTCAGTTGATTCAAAACAGCTCTTTTTTTTATGGCTCGCTCATCGATTTCAATGCTGTTTCCTTCTGCATTGAACTAAAAACAGTACCTCCCCAAACCTTTCAATGGCTTGATAAGAATCTTACAGCAAATATTATCTTTTCTGACAAAACCGAAACATTATATGCCGGGGAATGCAAGATATCCAGAAATACCCGTGGACTGAAAACGAGGAAATACGTACTTGAACCTATAAAAAGTCAGATACAAAGGTATCAACATAAAGATCATCGCAGTACAAGACAGGAACTAGTACCATCACCTGATATTATTTTCAGACATCCCTTCACTAAAAATCTGGTAAATTTAAAGGTTATAGATATATCGGGATCCGGTTTTTCAGTAGAAGAAGATGCAAATAGCCCTTTGCTTTTACCCGGAATGATCATACCTGAACTGGAAATCAGATTTGCAAGAAGCTTCAAAATTAATTGTAAAGCACAGGTTGTTTATAAAAAATATTACAAAGATAACCATGGAAGGAATTGCGTAAAATGCGGAATTGTTTATCTTGATATAGATATTCAACATCACGTCCAGCTCCTTGCCCTTCTGCAGCAGGCTGAAGACGAAAACTCCCATATTTGCAACGAGGTAGATATGGACGCCCTGTGGGACTTCTTCTTTGAAACCGGTTTTATTTATCCTAGTAAATACGAGTTTATTCAAAAGAACAAAAAGCAGATAAAAGAAACTTACAAAAAACTTTATACTCAAAATCCGACCATCGCAAGACATTTTATTTACCAGGATAAGGGTTATATTCTGGGTCACATGGCCATGATAAGGTTCTATGAAAACACCTGGCTGATCCATCACCATGCCGCAAGAAGTTCTCTTTCCAGGAAGGCTGGGTTAAAGGTGCTGGAGCAAATCGGCCGTTTCGGAAATGATTCACACAGGCTCTATTCCATTCACATGGATTTTCTCATGTGTTATTACAGGCCTGATAATAAATTTCCCAGCCGGGTTTTTGGAGGAGCTGCCAGATATATTAAAGATCCAAAAAAATGTTCATTAGATGATTTTGCCTATTTCCATTATAAAAACATACCAAGTATAAAGAAGAGGTTATCAGAGCCGTGGCAGCTGGCTGAAACCAGGAGTGATGACCTTTTAGAACTGGAAAATTTTTATAAGTACACTTCGGGAGGACTTATGCTTAACGCCCTTAACCTGGAGCCGAGCACGATTGGCCTTGATGAACTTTCAAAGGAATATCAAAAACTCGGGTTTAAAAGGGAGAGGCTTATTTTCTCTTTGAAAAAAAGTAACAACCTCAAGGCTATTATTATGGTCAATATATCCGATATTGGTTTAAACCTGTCAGACTTAACCCGTTGCATCAAAGTCATTATTTTAGATTCGAGCGATCTTTCAAGAGAAGTTCTCCATAAAACGCTTTTACTACTCACCGACATAATGAAACAAAAAGAAATATCTGTTCTACTCTACCCCGCCAGTTATGCAGAGAAAGAGTTGATATCTTATGAAAAATTATACACAATGTGGATAATTAACCTGCAATATACTGATAGCTATTTCAAATTTATTGATCGCCTTTTGAGATTTATTCCAGCATAGAAAACCTTGCCCTCAGGACAAGGTCAGAGTTCAGTGGCTCTGCCATCTGAACGAGCTATTTAGGTGTTAGGAACGGTATTACTATCTATACATTGGTGTCCGGTATAGTTCTTAATAAAAAATTTTTATAAAAATTAAATTATGAAATGGATCGAAGTAAAAGTAATTTTTGATTGTACTGCCAAAGAATTAGCCACAGATCTTATTTCAAATATCTTCTATGAGTTAGGACTTAAAGGGGTTGTTGTCGAAGACCCTGACATTAAACCTGTTGAAGAATGGGGAAATACAGATGCGATCAGGCCGGCTGATATTACAGTGACCGGTTATATTCCTGAAAATAAACAGAGCCGGAAACATCTCAGGTTTATAAGAGAAAAGCTAATTGGACTTGAAAAGGAATGTGGTATTTTCTCCAAAAGTATCTGCCGTAAAATCGATGAACAGGACTGGGCTGAATCATGGAAAGAATTTTTCCACCCGCTCAAAATCACCAAAAAAATAGTTATAAAACCTTCATGGCAGGATTATGATGCTAATTTCGATGACGTTGTTATTGAGATTGATCCGGGAATGGCTTTTGGAACAGGTACGCATCCGACCACAGTGTTATGTATATCGATGATAGAAAAATATATAAAAAAAGGTGATAAATTTTTGGACATCGGAACCGGTTCCGGGATATTGATGCTTGCGGCAGCAAAGCTGGGCGCTCAAAAAGTCTGCGGTATAGATACTGATGAAGTTGCTATAGATATTGCTGAAAAGAATCTATTGCTTAATGGAATAGAAAATAAAAATTTCAAAGTAATGACCGGTAATCTTACGGATAAAATAAATGAAAGGTTTGATTTTGTGGCTGCCAACATTTTAACAGAGACGATCATGGTTTTACTCGACAATGTAAAAAGTGTTCTCAAAAAGAAAAGTGTCTTTATCTGCTCAGGGATAATAGAAAAAAACAAGGACAAGGTTGTTGAAAAGATGGTCGCATCAGGTTTTGAAATTGTAGATATACTTAAAAAAGAAGAATGGGTTTCAATTGCCGGTATTTTTTCTTGATCATATAAACATAGCTGGTTGTTTCCTGAACCTTGCACCCAGTAACCAGTAACAAGTAACAAGCAACTTGATGTATTATTAACGTATTGCTTTTGTCCAAAAAAATAGCGTACTTCTTAACAAAATGTCGAGGTCTGAACTACAAGTATCAAGGGATTGCGGTGAATAAATAAACATTTTTTTTGGAGGTCTGAATTAATAGAAAAAGGAGGTAAGTAGTGACCAATAAAACTCATGGGATAGAAGACTTGACGATGTTTGTGATGGATGTGATTAAAAGTTTGGGAGAAAAAGCGCTTTCTTACTACGGCAGAGGCCGGACAAATATTAAATTCGATGAGAATCTTGTCACAGAAGCCGAACTTAATCTGACCGAGTTTTTTCAGGATCAGCTCCATTCTCATTTCCCAAAGCATCTTGTGTTCAAGTATAACCTGGAACTTACAGATTACTCCCATGAGGAAAACAGGTATTTATGGATTTTTGACCCCATAGATGGTGTTGCCAACTTTCAGGCGGGAATTCCCATATGGGGGATGTCTCTGGCACTTATTGAAAATTTCTGGCCCGTTTTCGGTGCATTCTATATGCCTGCTACCGGTGATCTTTTT
>JAUWMJ010000170.1 GCA_030613225.1 Desulfobacterales bacterium | reverse complement strand
CCCCGGAATCTATGGGATCTTATGCAGTGAATTACATTTTCTTTTTGATTTTCTGAAAGGGGAAGTTTATCTACAACGGGCTCTGCCATCTTCGCACCCTTTTGTGCATGGCATACTCCACCGTTTGAAGCATCCTGGTATGACCTGCCGATATCATGCAAATATGCCGCAACAAGTAGCACATCCATATCACCGCCTTCAACGCTGCCGATGCGCTCACATAGTCGATAAACCCGAAGTGTATGCTCCCAGTCATGACTCCCGCGGGCACCGTTAAACAGCTCTTTTGCTATTTTTTTTATATTTTTAAGCATATCCTTAGGATTCGCGCATAAAATGTGTAGTTATTTTCGGAGTCTATGCTTACCTGTGCGAGCCCTTAGCCCAGTTTATAATGTTTTTTGACGTCCTGACGTATTTCCCAGGTGCATGACATCCCTTCAGGAAAAGTTACAAGATCTCCTTTTTTCATTTCAACAGGATCTCCACCATCAGGTGTAACAACCACATCACCTTCAAGAAAATAGCATGTTTCATCCGCACTGTATGTCCAGGGAAATTCAGAGACTTCTTTTTCCCAGACGGGCCAGCCATAAATGCCGTCATCCTGCAAACGTTTTTCAGCAGGATTTCGTTCGATTTTTATTTTATTCATTCTTACCTCCTAACCCGGACAAGCCGGAATGAAAAATATTTGCCACCAAGGCACAAAGACACGAAGGATTTTAATTTATTATTCGTTCTTAGTGTCTTGGTGTCTTTGTGGTGAGAAGAAAAAAGTTTTTCAATGTAAAAACAGCGTCTTATCATAAATCGACAGCAAATTATCGATATAATGTTGCTGAGCACCTACACTTCATTACTATTATCAAAAAATAATTTCAATAAACTTTCTCCTCCACATTACTCCACCAATTTTTAAATTCACTTGACACTCTTAACATTTATAAATTATTATAAAAAATATACACAAATAATATTTTTCTCTTGACATCTATTGACGAATGTAGTTTTATTGGTATAAAGTGGATAAAAGTGGTTATATATGGATAAATTTTTTAAAGATCTGAGATGGTGATTTATGTTTAGAGGCAGTTCCACCCACACAATAGACCCAAAAGGCCGGCTCATTATACCGGCACGATTTCGTGACGTCATAAAGGTCGGAAATTCTAACAGCCTCATGGTTTCAAAGCTGGATGAATGCCTGGTGGCCTATCCCATTGAAGAATGGCATAAAATAGAATCAAAAATTTTATCGGTAGCTGAAAAAAGCGGCTCCTTGCGACGTTTCAGAAGGGTTTTTATCGGCGGAGCCTCTGAATGTACCTGCGATAAACAGGACAGGATTCTTATACCACCCTTATTAAGACAGTACGCAGGTCTTGAAAAAGATATTGCACTCGTTGGCGTACTTACCCATTTTGAAATCTGGTCCCTGGAAAAATGGGAAAAGGAAAACATGGCTATGGAAAAAGACATGAAAAATGAGGAGGTCAGGAAAGAAATCGCAGGATTAGGGCTTTGATTTCATGCAATATAATCATATTCCTGCAATGCCCGTTGAAGTAGCCTGTTACCTCAACTGCAAACCCGGCAAAGTCTATGTGGACTGCACCCTTGGCGGTTGCGGACATGCTATGGAAATTTGCAGAAAAATTGTTCCGGACGGTCTGCTTATAGGCATAGATCAGGATATGGATGCAATCAAAAATGCAAAAAGAAAACTGAGGCCGTATGAACGCAGTGTCCGTTTATTTAATGAAAATTTTACAAATCTTAAGGCAATTCTTTCGCATCTGAATATCACCTCAGTAGACGGCATTCTACTCGACCTCGGACTTTCACTTTATCAACTCGAAGCAAGCGGCCGTGGTTTCAGTTTCAAACGAAATGAACCTTTAGATATGCGGATGAATATACAATCGGACATTACTGCTGAAGCAATTATTAACAAATCGAGCGAAGAAAGCCTTAGAATAATTTTTTTTGATTACGGCGAAGAGCGCCGCGCAAAACAGATTGCACGAAAAATAGTAAAGACGAGAAAAGATAAACCAATAAAAACAAGCAAACACTTGGCTGATATTGTTATCAAGGCCACTGCAAAAGGCGCATCTGTGCGTCAAAGGATTCATCCGGCTACAAGGGTCTTCATGGCTCTCAGGATTGCTGTAAACAGGGAACTGGAAAGCCTGGAATCGTTCATGGAAAACGTCGCTGATTATCTAAACCCTGGTGGGCGGCTGTGCGTACTGTCGTTTCATTCTCTTGAAGATCGGATTGTAAAACACAGGATAAAGGCTCTTGAAAAAGGATGCACCTGTCCGCCACAGTTTCCGAAATGTGTTTGCAATAAAAAAAGTGTTCTGCGCTCTTTAACCAGGAAGGTGATTCGCCCGACTAAAGAAGAAATCGCAAAAAACCCTATGGCCAGGAGTGCAAGGCTGAGAGCGGCAGAAAAAATATGGTAAGCGTTCACAGGCACTGCATCTGCGCGCGCTCAGGACGACCAGCATAGTAGACTATAGCTGGTCGCCCTGAGCACGCACATCTGCAGCACCTGTAAACGCTTACAAAACGAGGATTGTGCAACCTTTTTGTGCCGAATGGACGTGAACGGGTACCAAATCCGTAAATTTGAATTCGTTTTAAAAAACTATAGCATTACCCAATTTCTAATTTCAGCGTTCCGTGAATGCTTATAAGTTATTATGGAAAAAGATATTCGACGGATAAAAAATATCAGAATCTGGATAGTTTTGTTGTTTACTTTTATTGCACTGCTTCTTGTTTACACCTGGTGCAGAATTCAGTGCGTTCAGGCAGGTTATGAAATATCAAAAGCTGTAAAAATAAATGGAAAGCGTATTGCTCGTAATAACAACCTGAAAATCGAGCATGCGTTCCTGAAATCTCCGGAGCGTATTGCTGGAAAAGCAAAAAAAGACTTAGGTTTAATAATGCCGACAGCAAAGCAGATAATTGTAATTCCATGAAATCAAATGAAAAAAGACATATAAGATTTCGCCTGGTTTTGGTCATTTTTATTTTCTTTATTTTATTTACCGCCATAGGTGCCAGGGCTGTATATCTGCAAGTTTTTTGCGGTCCATGGCTTGCCCAAAAAGCAGCCGATCAGTATGAAAGATCCTTTGAACTGGCGGGGAATCGCGGAACAATTTACGATACTAACTTTGCTAAGATGGCTGTAAGTAATCTTGCAACATCCATTGCCGCACACCCCAAACAGATCAAAAATGCACGGGAATCGGCAAAAGCACTTTCACGCATATTGAAGATCAACAGGAAAGTACTGGAAGAAAAACTTATCTGCAAAAAACCATTTGTATGGATCAAGCGCCAGTCTTCACCTAATGAAACAAAAGCAGTAAAAGCTCTCAAGCTTCAAGGAATAGGTTTTATTCCCGAATACAACCGTTTTTATCCCAACAAAACACTGGCTGCCCAGGTGATCGGATTTACCGGCACAGACGGCAACGGCCTGGAAGGAATCGAATTTTATTACGACACATATTTAAGAGGAGCCAAGGGTAATTTTACTATCTTAAAAGATGCTTTTGGTAATGGATTCATTTCAGGAAAAGGAAATGTTCCTGATTATACCGGAAAGAATATTATACTTACAATAGACAAAACCATTCAGTACATAACCGAGAAAACCCTGGAAGAAACCGTAACATCTTTTTCTGCCAGGTCCGGAATGGCTGTTGTAATAGCGCCAAAAACAGGGGCTGTGCTTGCCATTGCGCACTACCCTTTTTTCAATCCGAATTCTTTTAAACACTTCCGCAGGGAACTGTGGAGAAACAGGGCGATAACCGATCCGTTTGAGCCTGGATCAACCATGAAAATCTTCAGCGCTGCCGCTGCAATAGAATCCGGGGGATCATCACCTAATACCATCTATTTTTGTGAAAACGGCACTTACAGGATAGGAAGGAAAATAATCCACGATAACGCATCACACGGATGGCTTTCTTTGCAGCAGATTATCAAATACTCGAGCAATATAGGCGCTGTAAAAATCAGTGAAAAAATAGGGCCCGAACATCTTTATAATACACTGTGTAATTTTGGTTTTAGTACAAAAACCGGAATCGACTGTCCAGGGGAAACTGCCGGCAGCCTTGCCCTTTATAAGCAATGGACAAAATTAGATACTGGTGTAATTTCCTTTGGCCATGGTATTTCAGTATCTGCTGTTCAACTTATCGCAGCGGTTTCAGCAATCGCAAATGATGGAGTACTCATGAAGCCCTACCTGGTAAGAGCCATAACAGATAAAAATGGACGATATATACATCGCTTCAAACCGCGCAAAATAAGGAGGGTAATTTCAACCAATACAGCCAGAGAAGTAGCAAAAATAATGAAAACCGTAATTACAAGAAACGGTACAGGGACACTGGCCGCACTTGAGGGATATTCCGTTTGCGGCAAGACAGGGACCTCCCAGAAAATTGGTAAAGACGGAACTTACGCCGAAGGTAAATATATAGCATCATTTGCAGGGTTTACACCTGCAGAAAACCCTGAAATCGCTATCCTGGTAGTCATAGATGAACCTACGGAAAAGTATTATGGCGGGATTGTTGCTGCTCCTGCGTTTAAAAAAATTGCCCATGTAACTCTCAATCACATGAACATATTCCCCACAATTGGGTTGAATAACTTGACTCTTTCATTAAAAAAAGAGGCCAGAGGGTGAAACTTTCCAGGATACTTAAAGCAGTCAAGGTAAATAGTATTTACCGTACAGGTGAAAGGACTGCAAAAAAAGATGGTTTTGGGCAGAGCTCAAATCACGGCCCTGATATTAACCCGGATATCAACTCAGTGCACTACAGGGCACAGGACGTTCAGCCCGGAGGATTATTTGTTGCCATACCTGGACTCCTCGCAAATGGTCATGATTTTATTGACCAGGCGTGTATGCGAGGCGCACTTGCGATTATATCACAAAAACCGGTTCAACCTGATAACTCAGTCACTCAAAACACCAGGCAGGTTAAAGCCAAGCAGATTAAAAATGGTCTAACAATCATTGAAGTTGATAATACCAGGAAAGCTCTTGCCGGAATATCGGCAACCTTTTTCGGAAACCCGTCACAGAAACTGAATATAATCGGAATAACCGGCACCAACGGGAAGACAACAACAGCATATCTTATTGAAAGCATACTGTCTGCAGCCGGATTAAAAACAGGAGTTATCGGCACAATAAATTACCGATATATGGGAAAGGTTTTCGAAAGCCCTGTAACAACCCCGGAATCGCTGGATTTGCAGAAAATCCTGGCTGAAATGCTGAAAGAAGGGGTGACTCACGTTGTTCTGGAAGTATCTTCTCACGCCATTGATCTCTTCAGGGTTGAAAACTGCTGGATTGATACGGGCGTGTTTACAAATCTGACACAGGACCATCTCGATTATCATGGTGATATGAATTCCTACTGGCTTTGTAAAAAAAGAATGTTTACCGAATATCTGCCTTCAGGGCCTAAAAAAGACCGTGCTTTAGCTGTAATCAATCGCGATAATCCGAAAGGACGGGAACTTTTCAATATACTCCCTGTCCGTGGCATTTCCACCGGGCATTCAGCAGATAATATTATATGGCCGAAAATTATTGAACATGACTTAAGAGGTATTACAGGAAATATTTCAACCCCTGCCGGAAGCTTCGATTTCAAGTCGCCACTGGTCGGAAAGCATAATATAGAAAATATTCTCTCTGCTGCGGGTGTCGGGATAGCTCTCGGTCTTTCTTTAAACGATATTAAAGCCGGCATAGAAAATGTTTTCTTCATACCCGGACGTCTTGAAAGAATTACCGGAAATAATGGGCGTTTTGTATATGTAGATTACGCCCACACTCCTGATGCTCTTGGTAATGTATTGACTTCTCTAAAAGCAGTTTCGGATAAGAAAATAATTTGTGTGTTTGGATGCGGCGGAGACAGGGATAGAGAAAAACGGCCGCTTATGGGCGAGATAGCCGGCAGACTTTGCGACCTGGCAATAGTCACATCGGATAATCCTCGAACCGAAGATCCTGAAAAGATTATTGAGCAGATTCTTTCCGGGTTAAAAAAAACATGCAACCATGAATACAGCCTGTCAAGCCTTAAAACCGGTTTTGGCAAAACCAGTTTTAACAAAAAAGGATATGTTATAGAGCCGGACCGCAGAAATGCAATCAAGCTGGGAATTGCTGCTTCCCGGCCGGGAGATACTGTACTTATCGCAGGAAAGGGTCATGAAACCTATCAGATCCTGGGTAAAAAAACAATTTCCTTTGATGATAGAAAAGAAGCAAAACAGGCACTTTTGAATGAAGCTCAAAGCACAAAAAATAAATCAGCATAACGCGGAAAATCCGAAATCCGGAATCAATAATCGAATACTATGGACAACTGCTGATATCCTTGAAGCAACAGGTGGAGAGCTTATCTGCGGCGATCTGAATTACGGATTTTCGGGCATTAGTATTGACTCCCGCAGTATTTCAGCAAACGAGCTGTATGTCGCAATCAAAGGTGAGGTTCATGATGGCCATAGTTTTGCTGAAGATGTAATCCGCCAGGGAGTATCAGGGCTTATTATAGATAAAGAAAAGGTAAATGATCTTCCCGTTCATGAATGGGAAAAAAATACAATTATATGCCTGGCAGTAAATAATACAACAAAAGCTCTTGGCGATCTTGCCTCTTTTCACAGGAAACGAGCTAATGTGCCCGTTGTTGCCATAACAGGATCAAACGGAAAGACCACTACCAGGGAGATGACTGCTGCCGTTGTTGGGCAACGTTTCCCAACGCTTGCAAGCAGAGAAAATTTTAATAATGAAATAGGACTTCCCCTCACCCT
>JAUWMJ010000203.1 GCA_030613225.1 Desulfobacterales bacterium | reverse complement strand
GGAGGTTATATGAACACAGGATGTTATACAGCGCTTGTTACACCATTTAGAGGAGATGCAGTAGATGAAGAAGGACTTAACAGGCTTATAGATTTTCAGATAGAAAACGGAATAACTGGAATTCTAGCTGTCGGCACAACCGGAGAAAGTCCTGTTTTATCATGGGAAGAACATAATAAAGTTGTTGAAATCGTAGCAAAGAAAACAAAAGGCAAATGCCTTTGCATTGCCGGTGCCGGAAGTAATAACACAAAAGAAGCCATTGCTGCGACAGAGCACGCGGTTGAAGCAGGTGCAGATGCGGTCTTGCTTGTTGATCCGTATTATAATGGGCCAAGCTCCCTTGAAATCCGCAAGGAATATGTCGGCCCGGTCGCAAAAGCCTTTCCTGATGTGCAGGTTATTCCCTATGTGATTCCAGGAAGGACAGGTGCTCAGCTTTTGCCGGAGGATCTTGCCCTTTTGAATAAAGAGTTTCCAAACGTAAGTACGGTAAAAGAAGCTACAGGCAACATAGAAAATATGAAACATACCAGGGAATGCTGTGGGTCGGATTTTACCATTTTCTCCGGCGATGACGGTATGACTTATGAAATGATGACAGATCAAAAGATTGCTGCAGCCGGTGTCATATCTGTTGCTTCAAATGTCGCTCCCGGGGCAATAACACGTATGGTTCGATTTCTGGAGGATGGCAACACTGATGAAGCTGAAAAGCTGTTGTCCGGGCTCGAACCTCTTTTTGGTCTCGTAACTGTTAAAACCATGGAAAAAACGCCATATGGCGAGGTGGTATGCAGAGCCAGAAATCCTCTTGCATTGAAAGCGCTTATGTCTATTCTCGGTATGCCGTCAGGAGGATGCAGGCAGCCTTTAGGGAAAATGACAAAAAAAGGATTGAAAACAGTTCTTGATGCTGCACGCAAAGTGCAAAGCAGCAATCCTGAAATATTCAAACCACTGGCTGACTTTTTCGATGTTGATGTTGAGAATCGTTTAAACGACCCATCTGTTCTGGAAGGGCTGTATTACGAGGAATACTAATCGGGTTGCGGGCTTGCCCGGGCGTAGCCGAAGGCGAAGCCCCCGCAAGCCGGCAACACGAAACACGTACCCCGCAACCTGAGTAGAGCTTATCAAACGCCAATGTCCGATGATAATTTTGCAAACCTAAATTTTAAAAAGGAATCTGTTTCAGCCAGGTTCATTGGTCCTTCCGGGGAGGTGGTTGAAAAACTAATTGAAATTCGCACTAACCCCATTACCTTGCGTACAAGTCGAATCGCATTCAGTCGAATTGATGAAAAGGAGGCTGGCACGGATACTCTTCCCCAGCCGCCACCTGACGCGGAAAAAACATCCGAATGCCCGTTTTGTAAGCCCCTGGTGAACTCGAAAACCCCACAGCTTTTGCCTGAAATTTCACATGACCGTCGCCTTGTCCGGGACGAATCGGTACTGTTTCCGAATCTTTTTCCTTACGGCTCCTATTCGGCTGTCAGCCTTTTTGACAACAATCATTTCGTGGAGATAGGTAAGGCATCTTTATCATCATATACCAGCAGTTTTATAAACTGCAGCAAATATCTCAATCATGTCCTGTCCCACGAACCTGATGCAATCTACATGGCAATAACCCAGAACCACCTTCCTTCAGCAGGCGGCTCGCTGTTGCATCCTCACCTGCAGATAAACGCAGACAGGATTGCCCCGAACCATCACCGTTTTCTGGGTGAAAGAGCCCTGCGCTATTTTGAGGAAACCGGGTTTTACCTTTTTTCAGATTATCTGCGGTATGAAAAGCAAGAGGGCAGCCGATATATAGGAAATACCGGGGCCTGGGAATGGGCCGCCGCTTTTGCCCCCGAAGGATTTTTTGAAATCTGGGGAATACTTCCAAAAATAACATCTTTTCACCAACTTGCAGCTTCGGATTGGGAAGACCTGGCCAGGGGGGTTTTAAACACCCAGAAGTTTTACCGAAGTCTTTGCAGGAATGGGTACAATCTGGGGATCTTATTTGTAGAAGATGAAAAGATACCCCTGGAGCTGCGCGTTGTGATCCTTGCACGATCCAACTACGCCCAGTGGGTTAGAAATGACCACACCGGTTTTGAAGTAATGCTGGGGGATATGACCACATTCACAGCGCCTGAGGAGACAGCGAAGAGTGCCAGGCCTTTCTGGGAAACATAGGGAGATCTGCAATATGAAAATCATCATTCGTTATCTCGGGATGCCGATTGTTCAAAGAGACCTTGAGCCGGGTGAGTACAAAGTTGGGCGATCAGGGGATAATGATATCCAAATCTCCCATGATTTTATCAGTCGAAGGCACGCAAAAATTTTCTTTAAAGATGATCAATGGTGGTATCAGGATTTACGAGTCAAGCATATCCACTACCAAAAAGATCCAATCAAAATCAGACAAGAAACAAAAATTGAACTTGAAAATCAAGTCGAGCTGGTTACGAAGGATTATCTGGATGCTAAGAAAACTATACTCTATCAAATTGATGATAGTGCCGGGAGCCTGAAGGATGAAAAAAAACCGCGCAGGCGCCCGGTCGCAATACTGGCAATCATCGGCTTTTTCCTCATCGCTGGGGGCGCGATCTATTATTTCTCAATCAGCCTTAAGCACCAGATGGACGCCAATACCCTTTTTGAGGTTGTTCGACCGAAAATTGTGGAATTTGTCAAAATAAAGGATCCTAAAGCAATTCGGGATCTTAAAAAATATGCCGGAGCAGAGGAAAAAGATTTTATAGATGAAATCGGCTACTGTACCGGATTTATGGTGGCCCCGGGCATTGTATTATCAGCCAACCACTGCCTTCACGGATTATCTTTAGTGGACAGCGATGTCAGATTCAAGTTGAAAACCCATGACGGAAAACTTCATAACGTGGCAAGAATTCTGGGCTTTGATCTTAAGAAGGATTTCTTGTATCTGGATGTTCCGAGCCTGAAGGAGTATGGTTACCTGGAAATAAGCCGGGAAGAATGCAAGGTGGGAGAAAAGGTTTATACGATCGGCAACGTGGCCGGAGAAGGGATTGCTATTCGAGATGGAATCATGGCTAGCAAAACCAAAGATCCCAACGACCCGAATATCGAATTTGTCCGCTACTCTGCTGCCGCCAGCCCAGGCAATAGTGGAGGCCCGCTTGTCAATGAATACGGGAAAGTCATTGCTTTAGTTTTTGCCAGCACAAGAACCGAAAATTACAATTTAGGTACAGGTGCCGAAAACCTTCTTATGGGGATAGACCGGTTCGTCGACAATATAGAACCTAAAAAGGTTAAAATTGAAACCAGGAATTTGCTGAACTACCATCCCAACAGTCTTGCCTATTTACTGTATTTGCCGATATCAAACGTATGGTTTGAAAATCCTCATTTAGCTCTTCCCCTAGAAAACGTTGTCACCGAAGTCAATGTTCCAACCGATCTTCCAAGCCATTATGATACATTAATTTCCAAATTCAACGCCGCTGCCTTAAATAAGTTTAAACAGGTACAGGCAAAAATCGAGGAAAGCGGATTTGTTACAGAAAAATGGGCATCACAGGCAACGCAGGAAACACCTGTTATTATTCCCTATCAAACTAACATGGATGCGCTGTATTTCAAATTAAAAGAAAACCATCAGCTTATTTCCGAAAAAATTGCAATTCTCACTCCCATGCAGCCTTATAGTTATAATGAATTTAAAAAGAAGCTCAAAAATAAAAACAGGTATTATTACAATGCCACCGCTCAGGTATTGACCTTAAATACGGACTTGAAATTGGGTGATGACACTTATTCATTTATTTATCGCTCCGGGTCTTCAACATACAAGGATCAATTGGATCGCTTTTCGAGAAGACCGGTTTGCCAATACTTAGGGAGGCATGCGGCAGATAGTGGCGGCTGGGATGATGCCAGGCGGATTTCAGCTAAAACCGTCTTGAAGGGTTTGGCTGGAAAAGGAATGCTGTGCAGTTCATACGATTCTCTCTACCTGCGCCCAAATGCAAAACGACAATTCACGATTAAAAAATTTGACGAGGAGACTGCTGAAAGTAGCTTTAAGGATATTTTAGGAAGGTCATGGAAAGTTTTTTCCTTTAAGCTGTTTGGGAATACTACCATCGATAATTATTGTCTTAAGCTCCCACAGGGAGCCCTTTGTTTGAGCGTTTCTTATTATACAGATTCAGATTCTTTATTGCACGTACTAAGAGAAAACTATTTTAAGTATAACCTTCCTTCCATGATTTTATCTCCCGTTTATTGGAATGTGGATGCATTACATGACTATTATGCAAAGGGTTTGGCCGGTAATTTGCCGCTTATGAATGATGTGGGCTTTAAGAAACTGAAAAACGGCGGTATAGCAATCACCTTAAAAACGCTCGGCATTAAATTTTCGATTCCTGAATCAAAGGTTCCGCAAACTCTTCGTTTCATATCCGGAATGTACTATAATGGCGGGCATAAAAAATGGATAAGTCTTGGATTTGAAGGAATTTGCCCAGATAAAAAGGGCTGGAGGATCAGCAGTATCGGAGTAGAGCTGAAAGGTTCAAATGCTTCCAGTATATTGAGCCGCATTCGAGATGAAGAAAAATCAAAGAAGAAATTGAAAAATGAACCGAAGAAGGGCATGGTTAATAACGGAAAAAATAATCTTAAGATTTGGCGAGAAGATATAAAAACAAAGAAAAATGGTGTTGGTGTGACAATATTCGGTTACAGCGCTCCTATTGTGAAACACGAAGACTCAGATCGTTTTATGAACATTGACTTTTATTCCAGAGAACCGTTTAAGGTTGCCTATCAACTTATAAAAGGGAAGTAGCAGGCAGCCGGATTTGCTGACCTGATTTCGGACAAGGCTTGTTGATAATCCGGCAGGGAAGTTTTTACAAAGCCATCAAAATTGAATAACTGTTATTTCAGGCCTGCAGCAAAAGCGTACCGGTAAAAGATAAACGCCGATACCCGGATTTACATAAAGGGGGCCGGAACCGGTTTTAAACAGGCCTCTGTCATACCTGCCGACATTATAAGGAAGAATCACTGCGCCCAAAAAAGGAATACGGACCTGCCCTCCGTGTGAATGCCCTGCCAGTATTAAATTAAATTTTATGCTTTTAAGTTTTTCAACAAAGACAGGATAGGGGGTCAGAAGTAAGCGTTTTTCGGCTTTTAGATTTTGCTTCAAATAGATATTGTGTCCGGTCGCACCGGTTATGGAGACTCTTCCAGCATTTGTAGTTACCTCCTGATCCATCAGCCACTTGCCGCCGGTAGCCGCAAAAGCCTTGGAAATTTCATCAAAACAAACACCACTCCAGTATTCATGGTTTCCGGGGACACCAAACAAGGGGCAGGAAATCCTGCTTAAAATCGACAGAGTTTCTGGTAAATAGAATTTGTCTTCAACCAGGTCTCCGGTGAAACAGGCAAAATCAGGACTCAACGCATTAATTTTATTGATTATACCGAACAGGTAGGATTTGTCTCCCTTGTGGTGAACATCGGTAAAATGTACAATTCTATGGGAAGGATTTTTACCGACAGTTAATTTTTTAATTCCGACCCATTTTCTTTCAATAAAAAAACCGTCAGCAGCCAGGCCTGCCGGTAGGAAGCATAAGGAATATTGAAGAAATTTTCTACGACTTATCTTCACAGAATAAAAACCCATTTAGTAAGCGTTCACAGGTTTACCCGCCTTTGGCGGCGCCGTAGGCGACCAGGGTTCAGAGTTCAGAGGTTCAGGGTTGCTTAGCCTCACCGCACAGCAAGCGGCATCTTCGAGCGGCTGGGTCACATTTTTCATATTGCTTGACATAGTTGATGAACCTATGAACGGCAGCAATTACGCGCAATGTGTCACCCATCAATATCTCAAAAACGTGCAGTTTTCATCAGTTAACCTTGAACCGTGAACCATGGAACTTTGAACCTGAGTTATAGATATAATAAATTTGTGCATCTGTCCTGAGTTGCCACATCGAGCCTGGTTTTACAGTTGTTTAACGCATTTCCAACCGTACTTAACGCTTTTTCAGGAGTATTATTTGTTTCACTCAGATGGGCCAGGATTACATGGCAAAGTCGGTCATGGAG
>JAUWMJ010000003.1 GCA_030613225.1 Desulfobacterales bacterium | reverse complement strand
CAAAGGAAAAAACTTCTAGCTCCGCGTGCTCAGCGTCTTGAGCGAAGCGGGCGGTGAAAGAAATCTATATAAAATACGTCATCGAATTAACGAATTAGAGCACTAAGCTTGCGGTATTGTGAAAAAGTATCGCAATATCTCCCATTCAATATATGATATTTCATGACGAAATAAAAAAATTAACCAAAAGAGAACTTTTTCAGATAGTAGAATTTATTGATTATTCATTAAATATCTCTCAAGAAGAAGGGTCTTTTTGCGAGTTAATAAATCGCACAAAAACACTTATTCCACATGATTTTGCCTTATGTGGTTATGTGGAGGTCGAGAAAAAAGCGTTAAGCCGAGTCAAAGAGGTGGTAAATGTCAGCTATCCAAAAGAATGGATGAATATCTATTTTAAAAAAAATTACCAGGCAATCGATCCGGTTTTACGAACGCATTTTTCAACCTTTAAACCTCAAATATGGTCAAAAACTTATCAAAAAGATTCTGACAATATTAATCTAGAATTTTTATCCACAGCGCAAGACTTCGGTCTATTCGAAGGCCTGACCTATGGAATCTTTGAACCTGAAGATTCCTCCGGAACTATTTTTTCCTTTTCCGGTTGCTCGATAGAGCCATCGAATCAACAAGTCACATGCTTGAAAATCATTGTGCCCTATATACATCAGGCATTAATCCGTGTTTCCAGAAAAAAAACTATTTTAAAAGAGACAGGCATTTCTTTACCACTTTCTGCAAGGGAAATAGAGGTGCTTAAATGGGTAAAGTCAGGAAAAACCAACTGGGAGATATCGGTTATCCTCAATATTAGTAAAGGAACTGTAAAGTTCCATGTATCCAATATCCTAAGAAAGCTTAATGCATCAACTCGCTGCCATGCGGTGGCTAAAGCGCTCGAGCTGGAGATTATTGCCCTGTAAAAAATAAGAAAAAAGTTTTGAGGTCTTTTCAAATTCCCGCCAGTCTAATGTTGCTGCCACGGATTCAACCCCTCCATTAAGTTTTATAACAGGTCCGATTCTTTTACATGGGAACCCTGTTATTGTAAATGCACGAAACATTTTTTTCTCTACAACCAGGTATAAATATCTTACATCGTTTAATATGCTCCATAAATAGATCCCCTTATAAATGGCCATCACCGCCTGTCTTTTAGATTCTTTTCTCATTAGTTTCCTAACGCCCAGCCTGGTAACTTCAACTGTATTTTTACCTTTCTGTAATTTATGCATAGGAGAAACCAGTTTCAAAAACTCTCTTTCAAGCATCATGGGCATATATGAGAATATGAGTCTCGCAATACCTATTAATTCTTTTCTTTCATCAAACACACCCATAAGAATGGAGTTATTGTCGTAAGCATCTACTTCCCGACCATCATCTTTTTTATTAACCCATTTTAACTCACGACAGAAAATCTCATGCCGCAACATATAAGCCTGTTCTCTCTCCTTTTTTGATTCTAAAACTTTTACTAAAAAATCACCCTCATTGAATTCGATAAAATTGCAGTTCATTTTTATCCTCCCTTAAATCACCACGGATTTTCACGGAGGTACACAGAAGCTCTGCCTGTGCATTGCCACCTTTCAGAGAGCAAATAACCATAGGCTGGCATATAAAATAAGTTTCTAACAACTTGTTATCAGAAGCAATCCTTGTTTACCCGTGACGAATGTTTACAATTCTACCAGACTATCCATGAAATGCTGATAACCCGAATAATTTTATGAAGGTTTTTAAAAAGATTTGTCAACTGGCCGAAAGGCCAGGTGACAAAACAAAATTGATTGGATATAAGAGGATCTAATCGTCATTTGGACTATTCGGCCTTTCTCTGTATTCTGAGAGCCTCGATGTGAGATGTTTGATAAGTCATAAAAACAAAGAGAAGAAAACATGAAAAAAATGCAAAAGTCATCAAAAGAAAGGCATGAACAGAAGCAGCGGCCGGATATCGAATTGACAACAAGTTGATGTTAATTCCTCTACAGGATGATCCTTAAATTCAAATCAGGAATTAGTATGTCCGCTGCTAAAGTGTTCACGGCAATCCTATCCGCTGCTAAAAAGCATGACGGTTTGCCGAGGTAATCAAGGCTTGAAGATGAACCTTTGGGAAAAACGTCCTAAGAACCGTGGGATTTTAACAATTTGATCCCAATCAGTTACCAACCAATATTCCAATGGACCCCAAAGGCCACAAAGGCCACCCTGTTCTTCCATGCGCTGAAAAGACTATAACAACGAGTAGCGCAATAAGAGCTTTTTTCATCATTGATCCTTAGAGGTCTCATTGATAGCGATGACTGAATCCCGCCGCTATGATTTATAATGGAACTTTTTCGTGTCATGTTTTGTCGAAAACCGAAAAACGGTTTTCACAATCAAGAAAAAATGTGTTGTGGATTGCTTGTCGGACCAAGTTAACTGATCGTGCGCGATCCTTTTGGCAGGACTATGATTGCTCATCAGAAGTCCTTTCGCCTTATGCAACACAAATGGCCGAATGGACAGGTGACAGAGATGTCAATATAGGGTAAGGCTAACTAAGCCATAAAGGCGCGACTTGTTTATTGGCTGGAATTTGTTTTATGGGTAAGTTAAACAAACAAATCGGCATCATCCAGGGGATCGGCTTGATTGTTACAGCCACACTGGGTACATCGGTTTTTGTGGTACCGGCCATGTCGGCCACAATCGCCGGAAAAAGCGCTCCCATAGCCTGGTTCGCCATTATTGTGGTCATGTTGCCCGTCGCTCTGACGTTTGCTGAATTGGGCAAGTTATACCCCCATGCCGGGGGCACAAGCCATTATTTAGGCAGGGCGTTCGGCACAAGGATGGAGAACTTTTCCGGATGGTTATTCATTTCCATATTGCCTACCGGAATGCCGCCAGCCATCTTTTTTGCCGCCAGCTATTTACACCAGGCATTACCTGCCGGCAGTCCCGACATTGAGACCCTATCATATGCGATTCTATTGGCCCTGGCGGTCCTCACGCTGCTGGGCGTCAAGGTTTCAGGCATTGTACAGACCGGGATTGCCGTGATTGTCAGCCTGATGTTTTTCAGTATTATTCTCTTGGCGGATTTGAACTTTGGAAGTCAACAAACTGGATTCAGCTTTGCTATCCAAATTCCTTCCCTGGTAGACAGTATTGCGCTAATTTTCTGGGCCTTTGTCGGTATCGAGGCGGTTGCACATCTTGGGGCCGAATTCAAAAACCCGCGACGAGATTATCCATTGGCTATCGTATTGGGAATATTGATCGTCGGGATTCTCTACCTTATCGCAGTGATGGCGGTGATTCGCTATCAGGCGTATGGCGACGAAAGCACCGACTGCTCATCGATGGCGCTGGTGTTCGCCGGCATCATGGGTGATAAAGGCCAAATAATTGCCGCTGCATTGGCCTTTATTTGCTGCTTTTCGGTGATTAATGTTTACATCATGAGTATCACTCGGATGCTTTATAGCATGGCATCCAATAGGGTGCTGCCGAGCAAGCTGGCATATATTAACAAACGCGGTGTGCCGCTCTGGGCCGCAGCCGTCGCCCTGACAATTTCATTGTGTTCGTTGTTGTTGAAAAATTTGGTTGGATTCAATGTGCAACGATTCATGATATACACCAACGGGGTTTTTATAGCGCTTTATCTACTGGCCATGATCGCAGGGTTCGCGCTGCTGCGTGGGTACAAACGTTGGATAGCCCTGTTGGCGGCAATACTTTGTCTCATGATCGTTTTCAGCATCGGTTGGTCAAACCTTTATGCCCTTGCAATACTTGGATTCTCCTATCTGTGGGATAAGTTGAAAAACAGAAGAAGATTACCCACAAATCCAAAGTCAGCTGAGCCCTATTGATTTATGATAAACGAGTTTATTGGTATAAATTAATATTTTGAATTACTGCATTGCAAAATTCCTCCGTTGTTGCTCTGCCGCCCTGATCAACTGTCAGGACTTTTCCGGTTGAATATACTGCGGCAATAGCTTGTCTAAGTTTTAGAGCGGCTTTGGGAAATTCAAGATACTCAAGCAACATAGCACCGGATAATAGTGCAGCCGTCGGATTAATAATATTTTTACCCGTAAGATCCGGAGCCGAACCGTGAACCGGCTCAAAATAGGCATAATCTTCTCCATAACATCCGCTGGGAACGTGTCCCAAACCTCCAATCAATCCTGCCGCCAGATCTGATAATATATCACCATAAAGATTTGGCATTACTATTACGTCGAAAAGATTGGGATCAACAACAAGGCGATGAGCCAAATCATCAACAAAATAAATTTCTAGTTTGATATCAGGATATTCTGCAGCAATTTGCCGGGCTATGTCGTAGAATAGTCCATCACTAATACAAAGGATATTATGTTTGATTCCACATGCTACCTTCCCCGGTTTACCTTCGGATCGGCGCTTTCGGGCCAGCTCGAATGCGTACCGTACAACTGGCCTGGTATTTTTTTCACTAATTATTTTTAAGGCATACTTGGCCGGTCTATAGTCGTTCAATTTATGGTTTGAAAAAGCGCTTACCAGATTCAATGATTCTAAATCTCGGATATCGCCTTCAAAGCCGGCATACATGTCTTCAAGATTTTCACGTACTATAATAAAATCTATCTTATCAGGATTTATTAAAGGACTTTTGTATCCTGTAAAAAATTTAACCGGGCGTACGTTGGCATATGTCTTTTTGCCCCACCTTAAATAAAAAAATGCTTTTTTGCTTGAGCCGTTAGTAGAGCCAAAAAAAGTTGCTGTAGCCGAATCAATTGCTTCTCTGGCTTCTTTTGAAAAATCATCGCCATATAATTCAATACCTCTCTGCCCGACATCGATCCAGTTCCACTCGATCGGCAAAGCGAGGGTTTGAATTACTCTAACACTTAATTTCATTAATTCAGGAGAGGAATCTTCTCCTTCAATAATTGCTACTTTTTTATTTTCCATTGGTCCCCTTATTTTTCTTGATGGAATTTTATAATAAAATCAGTCCAGAATATCTTGTCGCTGTTTTTACAGAAAAATGTGTATTCACCGTTTCAAGCTCAAGGCCAACATTTCTAAATGTCTGATAAACATCTATACCACAGGCTTCCATTGCCGGCCGCATCTTTTTGGGATGAACGCATGGTCCTGTGGGATTGCACCCCTCTTTACAAAAATGACAGGGTCCGGTTGCGAAACCAAAAGCTTTATGATTTCCCAGTAAAAAAATTTCTCTTTCAATTCTTGGTATTGTTTGCTGTATAATTTTCCAGTTTTTATCATCTATAGTTTCAAAGCAATCATATACAATCAAGAGTCCAAATTCATACTCATCTAGTATTTTTCTCATCAAAGACGGTGGTGGCGATTGAGGCGGACAGGATAAATTTGTATTATAATGCCGGCATCCGAACTGACATTTTAAGGTTACCCAATCTGCAACCACAACATAATCGAGATTGATTACCTTGGACCAGGATACCCCTAAGTTTTTTGCAATATCAGTGATTCGTTTATAATAAACAGGGCTAAAATTTTCAGGTGGATCGGTTGGTATACTTGTTAAATCGCGATAAACATTTATTTGGTTTTCATAATTACACTTCGCATTCAATGTATATTTGTATTTGCTTTTTGAATTGTCGGCAACAATATTCGCATTCATATTATTGTTTCCTTAAATCCACTTGATCTATAAAATCCTGTCTTATAGGACTGAAAATATCCAGTGATTGAAAAGGTCCTTCTAAAATTTTAGCTGAATGACTTTCATTAGGTGCAATCACATAGGCATCACCTGGCCCAAGAATTTTTGTCCTTGTTTTAAAACCGATAGATAGTTTGCCTTGTAAAACAATGACCACCTGTTCTTGTTTATGTGCGTGTTCATCCACAACTAGGCCAGCCTCAGAAGAGATTCTGCTTACCGTAATGTTCTTACCGCTAACAAGTTCCAGCAATGCATTTGTTCCTAAAACAGAACTTTTAAACTTTGTCCATTTTGATAAATCCATAATATGATCCTTATTTAGTATAAGCTTAAGACATGCAAATTAATATTTTTATTTGAATTCTACCCCACATTTTTTTGTTTTGCCTTTACATACTCAATCAAACCGCCATGGATAAAAATCTGTTTTGCTATTTTATCAGGTGGTAAGTAATCATAATGCTTATTATTTAGGGTATTAATGATAGTACCTTCATCTAATTTAATAATTAGTTTTTCTCCATTTTTTACTTCATCCACTAATTGACTGCATTCGATTAACGGTAGTGCGGTATTAATCGCGTTTCTATAAAAAATCCTTGCAAAAGATTTTGCGATAATACAGGATATTCCAGATGCTTTAATAGCAGTTACAGCCATTTCACGGGAAGAACCGCAACCAAAATTATTACCGCCAACTATAATATCATTTTCTTGAACTTTGTTCGGAAATTCTTCATCAATATCAGCCATACAATGAGCGGCAAGTTCCTTTTCATCGAGGGTATTGCAATACCTGGCTGGGATGATGACATCGGTATTGATATTATCACCGTATTTGTGCACGGTACCTGAAAAATTCATATTTTGTTCTCCTTTACTCTGCTGTATTTATATGACCGGAAATCGCTGAAAAAGCGGCTACAGCCGGACCGCATAAATATACTTTGGAACTTTTAGCACCGTTTCTTCCGACAAAATTTCTATTAGTCGTATATAGTCCGGTTTCTTCGTCTCCTAGTACACCTAAGTGTCCCCCGATACAGGGACCACAGCTTGAAGGCCCGATCACAGCTCCTGCATTTATGAAATCCTCAAGCATATCCTCGTGCAGTATGCGTTTTAAAACATCCGGTGAGCCGGGCAATAAAAGCAACCGTATATTGTCTGCGATTTTTCGGCCTTTAATTATGGACCAAGCAATTCTGTAATCTTCAATTCTGCCATTTGTACAAGAACCTATCAATATTTGATCAATATTCACTCCTTTTAATTCTTTTGCATCAAATACATTTCCAGGATCATATGGTGCGGCGATCATTAGGTCGATATCTGATAAATTGATCTCAATTACTTCGCAATAAGATGAATTTTTGTCAGGCTCAAAAGAAGTGCCTTTTCTGTCTGTACGGCCTTCCAGATACTGATAAGTTATTTCATCTGCAGGTATGATACCGGTCTTAGCGCCCATTTCAACTACCATATTACATAAGGTAAATCGATCAGCCATTGATAAACTACTCAAACCAGAACCCGCAAATTCAATAATCTTATATAGTGCGCCATCGACACCTAACAGTTTAAGCAAATACAAAGCAACGTCTTTTCCGGTAACATATTTATTCAAACTTCCGCATAATACAACCTTGATCGTCTGCGGAACTTTTAACCAAATACTGCCTAGGACCCATGCGGCCGCCATGTCAGTAGCCCCTATTCCCAAGGCAAGTGCGCCTAGAGCGCCTAAAGTACAAGTATGAGAATCTACACCGATTACAACATCTCCCGGAACGACGAATCCCTTTTCCGGCACTGTTACATGGCATATGCCACTGCGACCGATTTCAAAGAAATTCTTAATACAACGGTGCCTGGCATAATCTCTTGTCGTTTTCGCAAGGTTGGCCGATGCGATATCTTTTGCCGGTACAAAATGATCATTAACAATGACGATTTTATCTGGATCGAATATGCTATCTGTGTCCATTTTTTCATATTCTTTCAATACAAAAGGAATCATTATTTCAGTCCCTACAGCGAGGTCTATGGGTACATCTACGAACTGTCCATGAGTGATATTTGAATTTTTCAGTTTGTCTGTCATTATTTTTTCAGCTATTGTCATTTTATCTCCTATACAATCTGTTAGCCCTGGTTAAATTACATCTGCTTATTACTAGCATAATGCTGATATAGAGATATTAGTTCTTCTTCACATATATTGTTTCCAATTTTATTGACACTTTTCATATCATACCAGAATTTATTTACCGTTTTTTCTGACGCATCAATACCATGCAAATCTAAAAAATGTTTTGCAATATGTTTCCCGGAATGTTTGCCAATCATATATTTTCTGGTGGTACCGATTGATTTTGGATCTAGTATTTCATAGGTTAGAGGATCTTTTAACATACCATGTGTATGAATACCGGATTCATGCACATAAGCATTCGAACCTACAATTGGTTTGAAGGCATCCATTTTAAATCCTGAAAATTCTTCGATCATTTTGGATAATTCATATATATGTTCTGTTTTGTATTTCAGATCGAGATCATAGTGGATTTTCATAATCATGATTAATTCTTCCAATGAAGCGTTACCAGCCCTTTCACCAATACCGTTAACCGTAGGGCTGCAATAACTGCCTCCAGCGAGAAGTCCTGCAATTGTATTTACGGTTGCAAGGCCGAAATCATTATGACAATGAACACCAATAGGTAAATCCAAATGGTCACATAACTCTTTTATATAAGAATACATTTTTTCAGGTGTCATATAACCAACGGTATCTGTTGTTCCAAGATACTCTGCACCGGCTTCTTGAGCCATATTAAAAACATCTAATTGAAAATTTATCTCCGTCCTGGCCCCGTCCTCAATTCCAAATTCAATAATTAAGTCTTTATTTTTTGCATAATCAATAGCTTCCTTGGACATCTGAACGAGCATTTTACGATGCATTTTCAGATCATCGCCAAATTTGGCGCGGATATGAATATCAGAAGTCGGTATCCAGAGGATTACTCCGTTAACTCCACATTCACATGCCATATCGATTTCCTTACGATTCGGACGGCACATTGTCATGACCCTCAAATTCAATCCTTGTTCACAGATGCCTTTAATTGATTTTCTTTCATCCGATGAAATAGCTGGAAAGCCCGCATCAATACACTCGATTCCGATGTCATCCAGCTTTTTTGCAATTTTAATTTTCTGCTCAGGAGTAAAAACAATGCCTGGCGATTGTTCGCCATCCCTTAATGTTGTATCAGCAATGAAAAAGGAAGGCTTTATTTCAGAAACAAAACTCTTTTCTTGATTCCCATAAAAATTCATAGTCATTTCCTTTAAAATGTCTTTTATAATAAGATGTTAAGCCTTAGCGAATACAAGCCAATACATTTGAAATTGTCCCATTGTGGTGTATATCTTTAAATTGTGCATTTTGGCGGCCTGAAGAGTAGTTAAAGTCAAATCGGCTTGATTGTTGCTGGCGATAATGGCTGCTTCTGAATTGCTTTGTGCATATATGGGTTCATATTCGAAATTTAATTTTTTCAGAATTGGTTCTGGTGAAGGATGGATAGCGATAGACATTTTTTCTTTCCAATCCAATTTTGATTTATTGCCTGCTAAAACAAAAGTTGAAGTGTGTTTGTAAAAACTGTCAACTACTTTAATCTTATCATTATTTTCAAATATTATTTTATAGAGTTTAGTATAAGCCACAGGAACAATTACATGTGAGGCTTGATTCTTTACGAGCGATTGAATCGCCTTTTCATAGCTGCTTATTAAATTAACAGGAATATTTAAAGCTCTTAGTGATAAATAAAAAGATGCTGCTTTCTCGCTACAGGTGCCCGCAGGACCTAGAGTGAGTATGCTGTCCATTATAATTCCTATCAATATAAAAAAGATTAATGGTTAAATTTTTTTAATACTTTTTTAAAACCACTTATTGACCCCTTAATTATACTATCAGAGACGCAAAACGCGATACGAAAGTAACCTGACCGCCCAAAACTACGACCTGGTAAAACAAGGATCAATTCTTTCTTTAGAGCTTCGATAAATTCAGTCTCGTCTGGTATAGGTGATTTCGGAAAGAGATAGAAAGCACCGCGTGGAATAAAAAAATCATAACCTGCTTCTTCTAATCCTGCGCATAACAGATCCCTTTTTTTTTCGTAGGCTGACATTTCAGAACTTAAACCCTGCGTGACGGCAACAACGCGTTGCATTAAAACCGGTGCATTTATGAAACCTAAAATACGATTCGCAATCGTCATACCAGTTAATAGGTCTGATTTATTTTTTGATAGAGGATTAATTGCCACAAACCCAATCCGTTCACCTGGAATGGACAGATCCTTTGAATATGATGACGTTATAATGGATTCATCATATATATTAAAAATGCTAGGGATTGACACATCACTAAAAACAACTTTCCGGTAGGCTTCATCAGATACCAAATAGATTGTTTTTTTAAATTCTTGCCCTTTTTTTGCTAAAAGACTTCCTACTTTTTCAAGGCTGCTTTGTGAATATATTTGGCCTGTTGGATTGTTTGGCGAATTAATCAAAACAATTTTTGTTTTTTCTGATATTGATTTAGCTAGTAAATCAATATCAAGCGTAAAATCATCTTTTGAGTTGAGTACTTTAAGGACACCACCATGATTTTCCGTATAATGACGGTAATCAATAAAGTAGGGAGCAAATGTAATGATTTCATCTCCAGGATTAAGAATTGTTTTAAAGATGACGTTCAATCCTCCAGCCGCACCACACGTCATAATTATCTCTTGACCAGTTAGGGCATTTATTCCTTGTTCCTTAGAAATATGAACTGCTACTGCACTTTTAGTTTCCCAAAGTCCCGTATTTGGTGAATAAGAGTGGATACTGGGAGTATCTGAATTAACAAGGCGTTTAAGTGACTTTTTAAATCCAAGTGGCGGTTCTAGAATTGGATTTCCGATGATAAAGTCAAATACATTATCTTCTCCATATATGTTCTTGAGGTGTATACCTTCTTCAAACATTTTGCCAAGCATAGCAGCCTGCTGAGCATTTTCCATCATTTTTACCGAGATAGACATAAATGATCACCCTTGGAGCTTTGTTTAAATTAAAAACAGGAATTCATAGTTCAAATTTACGACTGCCGATCTTGTGAGCATAAGAACAAAAAATAAATATAAACTCGACTTTTAATTTTAAAGGTGTGAAACTGATATTGATTAAGACTTCATCCTCGTTCAGCATTATGTCCTTATCAAGCGTAGAGAGAAATTAAAGTTTTTAGGCTTGATTGAATTTATTTCAATATAATAGGTCTTGATAAGGCTAAAAAATTTATGACGTTAGACGAATTCATCGAATCGTAAAAACTGAAAAGATTACTAAATATCGTTTTTATGAGTAATCATCACAAGTTCACATGACTTTTTAATTTACCTGGGCACTCTTATGAAATGTTAGAAATAAAATAGCAACAATCTTATGTTTGCGCAACTGGCCATTCGGACAGCTGAGTATCGATTTTCTATTGTGTATCAAACGGTGTTAAAATTGACCCACTCGCGGTATTGAAATTTAAGAATGGGGTCACCCACTAAAGGGCGGGTCAAGAGAAAAACACCTCTCCCTGGAAAAAATAAAAATTAATTTTTTTCGCTTGAGCCTTGATGGGTGACCCCCAATCTTTATTTTTCAAATTATCACTTAGTACCAGACTACCAGGATCTCGGCGCCGATCTTCGATGTAAAAGGCCCATGGGTCACACTGTGATGAATAAACTGATAAGTTCCCTGGCTGTAGACTTTTTCTCCAATTTCATACTGACCTTTTAAAACAAAATGCTGTTCATCCTTGATGTGTGAATGGCCTTCCATTATAAAACCTTTGGGAAGCTTAAGGATAGCGGTACGTCCATCGTCATCATCGCGCAGAAGTTTCATTTTTGTACCAGGTGGATAACCTTTTCCGGCTTCTTGCCATTCCATAGTGTTACTGTTTACGATCATAGCTACCTCCAATATATTATTGATTCAGAATTCAGTTCCCGCTTGCTCCAAAAGATATTTTTTCGCTGGTGTAAAAAACTTCACAATAAATCTGTTCGCCAAAACACACCTGTCACCAAAGCGGTATCATTTTTTTCGGTCCTTGAAGCAAATAATGAGTGCCCCCCATTTTTTTATTCCGAGCTATAAACGTGGATCAATGTGACCGGGCCCACCGCAATCAGGTGTATAACAGGTAACATTTATAAAAGCGCAAATCTCATTGCATTTCGGGCAGACATCAGGCGGCGCCTCTGCGGTAATGAGAAAGCTGCACCCGGAGCATTTCCAGTATGCCAGTCCGCACCTGGGGCAAATATCTCCTTTAAACCTGCCGTCAGCAGTGTAACCGCAATTTGTACACTTCGTTTTCCTTTTTACATTTTCCAGGATCTTCATCTTACACCTCTTTCTCTTTGCATTTTAAGCGATTTCTTAATCGGTATAAGAGTAAATTTCACCTTCGGGAATTTCTTCTCCGGTTCGCCAGCTGGAATATTGGCCCGGTATGACATAATCCCCGGCTTTTATGCTGCCGTCAATCCAAACAACGCGCGTGTTGCATTCCAACACCCTTTTGACAAGCTTTTTTTGCGCGTCTCCAGAGCGTTCTCAGCAGTGTTGCGCTTATAGTGTACGGATATGATGCTTTTCTTCGGTTTGTACAGATCGTGTTCATCATAGATAAGTGCATACATAATTTATCTCCTGCATACCTTTTAAGAATTCGGAGTAACGATTACCGGTACGGGCGAGTGGGCCACGATTTTTTGTGCAACACCACCCATATCGAATTTGCCTGTTTTTCCCTTCCGGCACATCACAACCATATCTATCTTTTCTTTTTCGATGAAATCTAGAATTTTTGTGGTCGGTTCACCGATCTCGATGCGTATTTTATATGTTGCACAGTCCTCCAGGTGCTTCCGGCAAAACGCTTGCTGGCGTTCGTGAGCCTTTTTGATTTCCCGTTCCAGAATCCGGTCGATATGGGAAGAACCAAATTCTCCGTACCAGGATTCGTGATGGGCCAGATCTTCGGCAATATAGAGCACGTAGACTACGGCACCATATTGTTTTGCCAGCGACCTGACATGTGGCAATGCTTCTTCCGAACATTTTGAAAAATCATTGGGCCACAATAGTTTTTTTATTTTTTGCGTCATTTCCATAATTCTTTTCCTCTCTTATCTGGAGAACCATACTATAATCATAGTATGCGCCACCACCCTTGCTCAAAGAGGGGCCTGGTATTGTTGCTTTTTTTCCGGCCGGCACCGGTGCGAGAGCCGCTCAGAAGAGCATATCATCGCGCCGGGCCTGTCAGATCGCGCGAATGTTGCAATACCAAAAGACCGGTTACCCGCGTGCAAGACCCGGTATGAGTGCCGATGGCACGATCAATACCGGACAGGGAGCCAATAAAAGTGTTTCGGTTGCAACCGGTCCCAGAGGTCTAACATTTATGCTTTCTCCCACCGCAATGGGTGCCTCAGTCGAGGTACCCATGACCATAATGTCTATCGCGGCATTTCTGGCCAGTTTCGACATTTCGCTGACCACATCACCGTCGGATACGTTGATGACATAATTGGTAAACCCCTGTTTTTTCATTCGCTCCACATAGAGCTTTTTTGCACGCGCCTCAGCTTCATTTATCGCTTCTTCTACCTTTTCCGCGCTTACGTTTAGACGACCCAATCCGTGGTAGATCCAGAGCGTTGCATCATTTTCCTTAGCCAGGTTAAGTGCAAAATTGAAGATGTGATAACAGTATTCCGTCAATCAGGTACCGAATACAGACCTCGTTATTCACCTTACAAAAATGACCGAAGACCTTGATATACCGCTGAATCTCAAAATAATTGGACACCAGATCGGTCTGGGTTATAAGGTTCAGGGTTCCCGGTTCAAGGTTAAGCGCTTCGCGCTTTTTCCATTACCTATTGATTCCGTAGGGTTAATGTGATGGCGGATAACCTCTGAACCTTTGAACCGTGAACCTTTCAACCCAAATCCTGTGCGGGAAACGAAGCTTTTTGTCCAAAATATTATACCATGATACGCTATAATCTACGAGGTCTCGAATAGGATTTTCTTAAAAATTTTTGTTCTTCCTTCCCCTTATGCTGTTATTAAATCTTCGGGAATAATGTTATTCATCCAATTTAAATGCCCGGACCTTACAAGCCGTTAAATTTAGTTGTTGCATGTTTAATGCCAGTGTTCACAAAGACTTGAAAAGAGGTAACTAAAGCAATTGTCTTCTATAAATTATAATAAAAATTAACAGGTTATGTTAGGGGATTATAGATGTATGGATGAACTTAGTTCGAAAGACGGGAAGATTGCGTTAATAAAGAGACAAAGGTAACGACAAGTAACGTTAAAGTAACGCATCTGGGCCATATACAGATGGCAAAGGTGGAAAAAATCCACACTTGGGCATACAGGATTCCTGCGTCTTAATTTCCCGAATTTTATCCAATTTAGATCAAAATGGCCTGTTGACAATATATCCGACATCTGGTAATTATATTTAAGTTGCCGGTATCTGGATGAGAATGGACACTTCATAACAAGGGATACCACATATTGTGATCTATCCTACTATCGTACACAAACCGAGACTTCAGCTTAATCCGCTTTCACAAAGCAAGTTCTTATCAAAATCAAAGTACCCAGTTATGGACAAATGGAACCGAAGCACCAGAAAAAAGTTTTTCAGGCTATGGAACAGCCTGATTTTTATCCTCATCCAGTGACTTGTGTAGAAAAATGTGAAACACATATTTCTAAGGTCTTTCTGGCAGGAAGTTACGTCTACAAGATCAAAAAAGCAGTCAACCTTGAATTCCTCGATTTCAGCACCTTAAAAAAGCGGCGACATTTTTGCCGCCGGGAATTGAGCCTGAATCGTCGCCTGACTAACAATATCTACCTTAATGTTGTTGCCATTACCTTCAAAGAGGGTCGTTACTACTTAGAAGGACCGGGTAATCCTGTTGAATATGCTGTTAAGATGCGCCGGCTTGCTGATGACTTCTCCATGTCGGTTTTATTAAGAAGATCAAAAATTGACAACAACGCGGTTCAAGATCTCGCTTGCAGGCTTGTCGAATTTTACAACCGGGCATCCTTCGTCGAATATAATAATGACTTCGGGTCATGGGAGACCATTCGAACCAATTGCGAGGAAAACTTCAGGTTAGCGGAAAAGTTTGCCGGAGAAATATTTAACGAGCGCAAGTTTCAAATTGTAAGGGCTGCCACCCGATCTTTCCTGGTTAGAAGAAAAGCGCTTTTTCAGCGCCGTATGAAGCAGGGCAAGATTCGGGATTGTCATGGTGACCTCAGAACCGAACACATTTACTTTACAGATGATGGGATCCAAATCATTGACTGTATAGAATTTAGTGAGAATTTAAGGTGTCAGGATATCACGTCGGACATAGCCTTTTTGCTTATGGATTTTGATTATGAGGGTTTTCCTCAAATTGGACGTCATTTTCTCAATACTTATATTGAACAAACAAAAGATAGGGATGCGTTTATCCTCCTCGACTTTTACAAGTGTTATCGAGCCTTTGTCCGATGTAAAGTGAATTGCTTCCGTCTTGTTGAAGGTGATCTTGGTAAATATGAAAAAAGCAAGCTGCTTAGAGAAACCGCGAAATACCTGGATCTTGCGTACAGCTATGCCGTGCAGTTCACCCGTCCTGTTCTGTGGATAGTTTGCGGGATGCCGGCTTCCGGTAAGAGCACTATTTCCAAAGAACTGGCAAAGGTATTTGACATTAAAGTTTATCATTCAGATGTAATCCGCAAAGAACTGTTTGGCATGCAACCCAATGATCCGTCGGTCATGTCATTTGAAGAAGGCATTTATTCGCAATACGCTACTTCACTTACTTATGGTAAGCTCCTTTCCATGGCGCAGGAAGAGATTGAAAAGGGTAATTCTGTTATTTTAGACGCAACATACAGTATAAGACACCATCGTAATGAGGCCTTACGCCTGGCAAGGGATAAGGACGTAAACATAATCTTTGCGGAGTGTATATCACCTGAGAAGTTACTTAAAGTGCGACTTTTAAAGCGAGAGAAGGCACTTTCGGTTTCCGACGCACGTCTTGACCATTTTAAACAATTCAGGAAGCGGTTTGAGCCGTTGAATGACGTGCGGGATGAAATACACATCCATGTTGACACGGCTAATCCTTTGAAAGAGTGTATACAGCAAATCCTGTCCCATGATTAAGAGGCAATTTCAAAACGTCCCCTTAAGGAAAGAGTAACCGTTCACAGGTTCCCCGCCTGGCGGGATCTTCGACACGGTTCAACGTTCAGGGTTAGGGGTAAGGACAAGAAGACCCGAAGTTATCGTAAAAAATGCTGGTTTTGCCACATAATTGCCAATGCGCCGCAAATCTTCAAATTGGGAATGACGAAGCCGGGCTTGCCTCGGCGTTGCTTTCAAGCGAATCCGGGCCTGTCCTGGCGTAGCTTTTAAGCGAAGCAGGACGTTACTCACATAAATACGCCTCCAAAATTGAGCCATGAGACAAGAATGCAACCTTGAACCTCTGAACCTTTGAACCCGTGAACGGTTAAAGGAAAGGAGATAAAATGTTTGAGAGGATATTAGCGGCAACGGACATTTTAACAATATCTGATGCACCGGTTTTAACAGCGGCTCACATTGCCAGACAACATAATGCCAAATTGTATATACTGCACGTATTAGAATCGGCGTATGTTGAAAATCGTTATCTTATAAAGGATTTTCGAACAGGAGCAGAAACAATAACTACCGCTGAATATGAAGAGACCGTAAAGGAAGAGATAAACAAAACATATTCTAAAGTTTTGCAACCTCATGTTAATTATGAAATAAGAGTAACACTCGGTTTCCCGTGGGAGGAAATATTAAGGTGGGCACGTGAAGTAAGTTCAGATCTGATTGTTTTGGGTCCACATTCCAAAAGGGCTGAAGAAAAAGGGGTGGTCAGAGTAGTCGGGAAGGTGGGAAGTACAACAGAAGGTGTTATTTCCAGAGAGAAGTGTCCTGTAATGATTGTTAATGCGCCGATTCCAGAGGAGAAATTGGAGTTTAAAAAAGTTCTGGTAAGTATTGATTTCTCTAATTCCTGTGAATGCGCTGTCTGTTTTGCTGTCAAGCTGGCACAAAAATACAGTTCCAGGCTTTTCACATTTCACATGATACCTATTCCGCCATATCCCAAATATTCCAGGGATGATTATGAGGCTGATATTGATGCGTCGACTAAAAGAGTTGAAAAATTTTGTCATGATTTTCTGGATGGCTCAGATTATGATTATAATATTTGGGGGGGCGCGCTGCCGCACCAGGAAATATTAAAATGCGCTGAAAAAAATGGTGCGGACCTGATTGTGCTTGGCTCTCATACAAAAGAAAAGGACGGAAAATGGTATGCAGGAAGCGTTGTAGAACGGGTAAGTCACAAGGCCGACTGCCCTGTAATAGTGATAACCGATCCTGATGTTTTAGTACCATGGGCGTATAGCCAGGCGGCTAAAGTAAAAGCAGAAAAGGAGAAGAACAGATTGATCCACGTTTACAGCAAAAAATAAGTTGAAAACATCTTTCAAAGCCGAAGTATTTTCCGGCCGCTTGAAAAAAGAAGGTTACCGTAGCTTTCGGGAGCACATTCGTAGCTTTCGGTACGCACATTAGTTTATAAGTTACTGTTAAGGGCTCGGTATCATAGTTCAAGTACCCTATCAACTTATAAACTAATGTACCCTGAAGCCCCACTTGTATGGCTGGCATATGATGAAAAGTGTCTTTTAAAAAGTAATGTCGTCACTATTCATCATCGAAGCGCTTCCCTCAATGTAGCTACAAATTTCAAAAACAGGCGGGTCTTTTTTCTCCATAGTCGTGTGCCGAGATTATCAAACATTCTATCCCTCAAACCCCTGGATATTTCTAACTGCACCCCCTCACCGGTCCGGCACAGGTTGCAGATATTTTCAGGATGTTGGCCGCGTAGACCCGGTTTTGTACTTATCTCAGTCTGAAAACCGGCCTTGTTCAGCATATGCAGAATTCTTAACTTCAGATCCCGATTTCTGCCTCCGATGTAAACCTTATCTTCATTTCCGTGATACCCGTGAATTGAAACAACGACGTCCGTATTTTTTGCAATGCCAACCCCTTTGGGCTCATCAAATCTGTTGCTCGTAATATGCAGGACTGCATTTCCCTTCTTTTTTATCCCTTTAAAGGCATAGAAGGTATGTTCGGCGCCGGCAACCGCGTCTGCAATTTCAACTGTACCAGGTTCTATGCCTCCACCGTGAGGCGCGATTACTGCAATGCGCGAATTGTCTTCCCGTAAAATTACCACATAATCTTCCCCTTCCCTTTCATGCTGTTTCAGGTCATTGTAGTTTGCGTATTTATCCATTTAATGTTTTTTTTCATTCAAGCAATTAGTGTTTTTGGTTCTTCTTCTCAATTAGCTGGAAGAAAGGGGGCGCCTTGAATAGTGAGTAAAGCCAAATTAATTAATCACAAATCAAAACACAACCCCACTTTTTTTATCTGTTAAAAGAACCGTACAACAAAATTTATTAAAACAGCAAAAAATGCGATAAAACCGACTATGATTGCAAGATAGATTAAATTTTTTATAAGGCCCATAGATATCTCAACATTTGATTCTAACCGTACTGAAAATAGTTTTTTTGGCCAATCACGCCCATCTTTGGGCGCTTTCCAAGTACCATGTCGAATTATACACTAATGTACGCCCCTGAAGGCTTCTTTACCGGCAACATAACATCGCAAATCAGCCGCTCGAATGAAGCGTAGCGATATCAGAGTCGACTGCATTTGCCTTGAAGCCTTATAATTTGTAATAAATGAAGTCTGGCATAACTTTCAGCGCCCACCCGATGAGTTTCCATCGCCTTGTAATATATGCATGTTTCTTTCTCTTTCTTATTGCTTCATAGATTTGCAGAGCTGCTTTTTGTGGCGAGGCGACCCAGAAAAGTCCTTCTCCCTTTGCCATGTCAGTATCTACGAAGCCAGGTTGAATATTGCTTACAGCGATTGGTAAACGCATCTTTGAAGCCTTATATCTAAGACTCTCCAGATAATTGGAGACAAATGCCTTTGAGGCATTGTATGCTGGTGCATCGCCACCTCGAATGGCAGCAACAGATGAAATACCGACCAAATGACCTGAGTTTTGCTGCACAAAATGGTGATATGCAACGTTTGCCATTGCGGCGAATCCTAAGACGTTCACATCAATAGTTTCTTTCTCTTTATCCCATTGAAGATCTGGATCAATAAACCCAGTTCCCGCACAAATTACAATCAAGTCAACAGCGCCCAACTCAGCAATAAGGCTTTTAAGCTCCTCTATGGCTATGGATGCTTCAGAAACATCCATTTGCCGAAGCAATATGTGAGTGGGCAATTCTGACTGAAGTTCTTCCAGAAGATGGATTCGTCTCCCAGCAATACCAATAACATAGCCATCTTGAGAAAGAATACTGGTTAATTCTTTACCAATTCCTGATGTGGCTCCAATAACAATGGCTTTTTTCATACCTACCGGCTTTTTTATTTCTATGCTTCTAACCGCGGCTCACAGGCCGCCGGGTACGGGTTGACTTTAGACCCGATATGCATAACTGCGCCTTTGATAGCATCGTTATACTTTTAAAACCCCGATTTTGTGTCACTTTCTAATCCCTGGTAACATTTCATCAGGATATGAATTAGGCATGCCTTCCGGGAGGCGTTTATAACGTCTCTCCCGCATTTTTATTCTTACTTCAGCTAATCGTTGTTTTCTGTTCCAGTTAGGTTTAAATTTCTTATACAGCTCGCGAAGGTATCGCTCCCAATCATCTTTTGATCCGTCAAATACCAATTGAATTTTTGAGTCAAACGGGTCGTTGAAATCTCTAGGAGAACGGAAATAAAGTTCATTGTGTGTGAATATTTTTTCTATATGATGGGCGTTGCTCTTATTTAATGAATAGTACTTGTACAGAAATTCAAGATTCGATTCTGACTTTTTAGAATCGAGGTTTTCGTCGCATATTAATGAACACATTTTTGTTCCAGTTTTTTAAGAAGATAATGCAAATCAGCCGCGCGGCTTTTTGCGTCGGCTGAATTTGTTTTGTTAGCCGATCTCACTTTTCACTTGCATTTTCAAGCATTTCATCAATTCGAACAAAAAACTCATTTCGTACCTTTTCAATATACAACGCTTCATTGTAATCAAGTATTACCTTGTCCTTACGCTTAAACCTGTCTGGTTCCACTTGCAACGCATAAGAATTGATCTGTCTTTTCCAGAACCACTCTGCGCAACAGAACTGGACGTTTTCCGGATCGATGGCAGTCATTTCTTTCAAAGCCTCAAACAACACTTTTCCCGAAGTACTGTTCTTAATGCAGAAGGCAATGTAAGCTATCCTGTACTCCACTTTAGCAATGGTATCTTTAACCGGTAGGGGCTCAAGGTTATGAAGATCTTTCTGACCGTTGTAAACAAAATGTCCATAACAGCTTTGCAGAGTGAAACAATAAGGCAATTTGTTAAATCCGTTGATGAGGTCGATTATGGGTACGTCAATCATGTCATCGGTAAGATTGCACAGACCTTTCTGTCTTTGCAGTTGATAATGCGGATTTTCCGCTAATTCTTTTAGTTCAGTGAAAGTTTCCAACTTTGCTATTCCAACCTATACAGTGATAGATTATGTTTCTTCGGCTAACGACTAAGGTCAGTTGACAGGGCCACTCGACAGAGTAGTCACAGGCAACTAACCGGCTTGAATCATTTAACGATTCTCAATAGGCCCGCTGTGGCCCTGGTCAACTTCCGGCCTTGTTCGAGCAGGGTGTTGTTTATAGCTATTTGTTTCTTTTGCGGTGATTGGTTCCAGAAGTAATGCCGAGAATATGCCTTTTCAATGTTTGGATCAGCTGATTGGGAAAACCTCAGTATTCGATTTTTTCCTTTTTCCCATTGATGATAGACCGTCTGTCGAGACACCATATTGAGATCGTGAACATGGAAGCCTATAATGCGAAGAATTCGGTTGGCTTTTGAAAGACTGCCCCCAGATACTCGTTCAAGATAAGGAACTTGCCCTTTGCGCCACGCCTCATAATTCTTCTTGGAAAGATTGCCCATTTCGATAAGGATATCTGTGGGGGCAACAACGTCTGCGCGAGCCAAGAGTTTTCCTACCGCCCTCACTACGCGGGGGTAGTATTTATCCTTCCGGTAAGTACTGACTGTAATGTGTTTCATCCTTTTTCTTGGGCTCTGAATAGGGAGAGGACATAGAAAGTCAAATCAAAACGGTAATTCCCAGACCCGCACTCCATTAAAAATGTCTGAATCTAGATCGGGGGAATCCAGAACCCCTTGATGCAGCTCTACCCTGGCAAAAGGCGAGTCCAATTTACTCTCGCCCCACCGAAGGGCGGTTTGTCTTGCAAATTTTTCGTCATCCGTCTCGACCATCAAATATCCCACCGGTTCAGCTGATTCCGAGACAAATTTCAAAGATATCACTTTCGATTTCACCAATCATCTCCTCCTATTTTTTTGCCCGAACGTCCGCAATCATCTGCCCGCCGTACAGTTTGGCAACCAACTCTCTATGAAGGAAAAATTTGAATTACCACTAAAAAAACGGTAGCGATCGCGGGACGGGTTAATTGCATTGTTGGCTGAGTTTTCAAGCACTTAAGGTGTTTGATGCATAGAAATTGAGTTTATTCTTTTTGTTTTAAAAGTCTTGAATCAAATAAGAACTTTTCATTTATTGCTGCATTTACATGTTTTATGTCTGGATGCAACGGGTTTATTAAAGTATTAATTTCTTTATCAACTACTGCTGAAGGAATATCTAGCAATAATGATGAATTTGACTTTATCCAATTTGTACCCATATTTGCTAATTGCTCAGGAGCAGGGTAGTTTCGCCAGTTTGATGGCAGCTGGTTTTCCGTAATTGATTCCCGCTTAACATTCTCCTGAATATTAATTTCAACAATGCTTAAATTTTCAGGTGCAAGAGCCATAGGAACATGCACTAAAAATTCAAGAGCTGCGAGAGATCGGCTACCTGAAGTATAAACTACTGGATAGCCAACATGGTTCCAACGACCACCATAAATTCTTGCTCCAGTACCAGTTATATCGTTAATATGTTCAGAGCTGCATATTCGGAACAGTTTTATCACGAATAAACTCCAAATTCTATGCGACCTAATTCTTCCAATACCAACTCTGTACCAAAACGTGAACGAAGCAAAGCAAAAGGCGTTTTGCCGGAGAAAACTTTATGTGGAGTATTTAACCATAACAACAATTTCCTCTTCTCCTGAAACACTTCAGTTCCCTTGGCTAAAACCTCTGCGATATGAAGAACTTGCTCTGAGACTGCTGAGTTAAAATGCTGATGTGATGTATATCGCTGAAGCGTCCTATCTGTTACTGGCAATAAATCAGCTACTTGCTTCCAAGACAAGGAAAGGTAATTAGCCAAATGTGATACTGCATTTTTGGTTACGCCAATACTGCCAAGCTCGACTAAGTCCATTTTGCTTTCGAGCTTTTTGCCAAGAATTTTTTGACCACCTAAAATTTGCTCAACATGTGCTAATTGCATAATTCAACCTCCCTGTTGACATTTGTCTAAAATATATAGACATACTTCGGCGAAGTCAAGTTGAAATTTTGAAATACGCAAGCAAGCCAACCCTGAATTAAGTTGCGGGCAGGGCGCACGGCAGTGAAAACACTCAAGAACTATCAGAAAAGCTCGAACATGCTGATCAAAAAAAATCGCCTGGTCCTGCCCGTCAATCTTAAATGACTTGTTCTGCTTTAAAGGTCGAGTTGAGTGCTGATGGCCTTGCCGATACCCTCCATTTCAGTTTTGGAAATGGAGCCTGCTGAATTGATAAGCCGCTTTTTACTTACTGTAGTTATCTGGTCGGCCATTGCTTTTGATTTTTTACCACGAAACGTCACATATGCTTCACTTGGGTAAAGCTTATCAACGTTACTCGTTATGGGCACGACTTGGACTCGGTTCAGATAATGATTTGCAGCATCATTGCTTACAATGATGGCTGGTCTTTGTTTGCGGGTTTCACCTCCGATTGAAGGTTCGAAATTAATCCACCACACTTCACCTCTCTTCATCATTTATGTCTCCAATAGTGCCTTCAGCCCATTCAAGGGCTTCAGATTCCCTGATTTGGTCAGCAGCCATATCTTTATAGGCAGCATACATATCTTTTTTTAGAACATGTGGACGGACTAACTCTTCAATAAACCGGCTGATTTTTCGTGGACCAATGACTGTTCGCAGGCCTTCATAAACTTCTTCGTTTATGGTCACCGTGAGTTTCTTTTGCATTATTATCACCTCCCTGAATAATACACGTATAATAACACGTGTATTATTCAGTGTCAAGGGAATGAAATCACTTTTGGCACGGCAAAGGGGGACGGGGTTGAAATGACGCGTTTCTATTCTTTCAGGGACAAGAATTGATCGACGATCAGTTTTTGGCCTCTATTGGCCGC
>JAUWMJ010000318.1 GCA_030613225.1 Desulfobacterales bacterium | reverse complement strand
AGTAAAACAAACTGAACCATAAGGCCGGCATTGAGCATCATCTGGAATATGTTGATTTCATGTTGAATCATAAAAAAAGCTCCAATTGTATTCAATTTTTAAAACCAAGTACTTTGAGCGTGGTCAGAGATAATTTGCTTTGCCTGAGCGATAAAGAGTGACTAAAGTGAGCTAAAGTGTCTAAAGTGCCTAAAGCCCGCCCTGGTGCGACTCGTTAACACATCTTATCTGGCCGTCGTATCATTCCAAACCTGATTTTTTAGGTATGCAGCAGTTGTAATCGGTCTGGGCCAGGGTTGAGGTGTCGCTTTGCTTCAGGCTTCGCCTTTGGCTTCAGTCTACGCTTCCAAGCTACGCCCTGACAAGACGCCCTGACAAGCCATCTTTATATTATAAAAATAAAATAGACAGAATTCCTTAACTTTAGTCACTTTAGTTCACTTTAGACACTCTTCACTGAATAGAATAGGATGTGTAAACAACACCTAAAAGCAAATAATTTCTTTTCCAGGATAATCAATGCTTTTAAGATGGCATTTTTCCCGGCCAGGTGTATGGTATGTGGCTCTTTTTTTCATTCAAATTTGAGCCGAAGCGTATGTTTGCCGGAAAAAGAATTTAAGGATAAAAAATTTTTAGCCTTTGATTATATGCAAGATTCCCAGGAACAGCGCGTTACTTCCTGTTTAAATGGTGATTTTAAATTCGACAAGCTTTTTTCTCCTTATTTATGCTCTGCATGTCTGGCAAGGTATGCACCTGTTGAATCTCCAATTTGCATAAGATGCGGTATTATGTTTAAAAGCAGGGAAGGGGATGACCATCTTTGCGGTGACTGCATAGAGGAACCGAAAAGGTTTAAGATTGCGCGTGCGCCTGGTATTTATGACCGGACACTTATGAAGGCTATCCATTGTTTAAAGTACAGGGGAAAAATTCAGATGGCCAGGCCTTTTGGAATGCTTCTTTTTGCTGCTTTTATTCGGTTTTGGGATATTAAGAATATCGATCTGGTTGTTCCTGTTCCTCTTCATCTTAAAAGGCTAAGGGAAAGAGGATTTAACCAGGCGTATCTTCTCGTCAGGAACTGGAAACGGCTTGCAATGGATTTGAAGATCGAGATGCCCGATATTACGGTTGACAGGAATGTACTTGTGAGAAGCAGATGGACGGAGCCACAGACCGGATTGGGTCGCAAAAAGCGGATGAAAAACATAAAGAATGCATTCAAGGTTAACGATTGTTCCAGGATTGCAGGGAAAAGAATACTACTTGTAGATGATGTTCTTACCACAGGAGCAACAGTAAATGAGTGCGCAAAGACGCTGATAGGAGATGGTGCAAAAAGAGTAGATGTGATTACTCTGGCCCGGGCTATGTGATTTATGGATACAATTTCAAAAATAATAGAACTAAAAGATCTTCAAGAAAAAGTGACTGAAATTCAAGAGTCAGGTAAAAAAGTTGTATTCACCAATGGCTGTTTTGATATCCTGCATGTTGGGCATGTCCGCTATCTTGCTGCAGCCCGCTCCGAAGGAGATGTCCTGGTAGTTGGTTTAAATTCCGATGAATCCGTAAGATCGATTAAGTCAGCAAAGAGGCCGATAGTCAAACAGGACGAAAGAGCCGAAGTTCTTGCGAGCCTGTGGTGTGTTGACTATATTGTTTTATTTAATGAACCGGACCCTCTTTTACTTATTCAAACCATCAGGCCTGATATACTGGTAAAAGGAGATGACTGGGCTGAAGAAAATATAATAGGGGCGGACTTTGTTAAGAAAAAAGGGGGCAGGGTAGTGCGGGTTACGGTAGTACCTGAAGCTTCAACATCAAGGATTATAGAAAGAATCGTTAAGAGATACCGGTGAGATAGCTCATAGCTGACAGATGATAGCTGATAGCTCATAGCTGACAGCTGATGTCCCGTCCCACTGCAGACGGTATTAAATGATTAAAAAATCCTTTTTTCCTCTGAGCTATGAGCTATGAGCTCTGAGCTATGAGCTGTTCTACGAGGTATGAACTTGATATCAGCTAAAAGAAACGGTACTTCATTTTTTCAGTTTCCGAATCTATCCCGGTTTTCGGATATCCGGCATGGGATTTTTACAAGAAAAAACGGCTACAGTAAGACGCCTTACAAAAGCCTTAATACAAGCTACAGTACCGGTGATGACAGTAAGAATGTTAAGTTAAACAGGTTGGTCATTTCGAAGTGTTTTGACGGAAATAAGCTTGTATTTGCCAGGCAGGTACACGGGGCAAATGTGGTATTTGCAAAAAAAAGTATACCACTGAAAAACGGGTTTCCCGATGTAATCCCGGAATGTGATGCCATGATAACGGATATTAAAAAAAGATCTCTTGTAATACAGATGGCTGACTGCCAGTCAATACTCATGTATGATCCTGTTTTGCAGGTGATTGCGAATGTCCATTCAGGCTGGCGCGGAAGCATAAAAAATATAATAGGACGAACGATAAGTGTTATGGAAAAGGAGTTTGACTCAAAACCGGGCAATATTATTACTGGTATGAGTCCCTCTCTTGGCCCATGCTGTGCTGAATTTGTAAACTATAAAAATGAGATTCCTGAAAAATTATGGAAATACAAGGATGATTCAGATCATTTTGATTTTTGGGCAATAAGCTTAGGCCAGCTTTGTGATGCAGGAGTTTTAAAGAAGAATATATATTTGAGCGAAATATGCACCCGGTGTAATACTGATTTATTCTTTTCCTTTCGCGGCGAGGGGACTACGGGAAGGTTTGCTGCTGTTATAGGTTTGAAATGATTACGAGATAGATGACCGTTCACAGGTTCAAAGGTTCAGGGTTCAGAGGTTGTCGGTTCTCATTACAAATCTGAACCACAACGGGAATTCGTAATCTCTGACTGGAGAAGACATGAGAATAGAACGATTTAAGGATATTAAGGTCGATAGAAAAGCAACCCTGAACCTCTGAACTCTGAACCTGTGAACGCTTACCTTTTAAACGCTTTATAAAGTGAAGCGTCAAATACAGCTTCGTATCCTGATAACCGAGCAACAATAATATTGTTCTGGTCGAGAAATGTAAAGTCTCCTCGCATTATATGATCAGTCGCTTCCTTTACCTTAAGTATTGCGGTAACACCGTTTGCAGGGAAACTATCGCAATACTGTCGGTACGAAGCCAAAAAGCTTGGAAGAGAGACCTTTCCCATCTCTTCATAGCACCAGATAATCGCCATTTGAAAGGCTGAATCAAGGACAAGGGGATCGCCTATCCATCTGTTTCGCAAAGGGTCTGTCATCCATTTTGCAGGTGAAGGGGCCGGGGAAATTTCAGCAATTATTCCCTCAGGGGAGTAACCGATGATTTTCCTTATTCCACGAAGTTCATTGCCGTGGAAAAGTATTTTTTCATATACCTCATCTATGCTGCGGGGATAGGTTTTTAAATCAAAATACTCTGATGAATTGAAAACAGGCGGCAGGGACGGCTCATCAGCTAAAATGGCTTTTGCCCGTGAATGTATTACCGGCATGTTATCTTTAAATCCGTCGCGCAGTTCAACATCAACTTCGTAAACCTTCCCATTTTTTCTGGCTTTGCCTGCCATAAGGCGGATTATCTTCTTTTCCTGATCAAGCTTGATGCCCTTTAAAATCCGCATGTCGTCGAAGCCGGAAAGAATAAGGCCAGGATTTTCATGAAGAGCACCATGCCCAAGCCATTCCGTCATCAGAGCAAAAGGAACTACAGGTTTTCCATCCAGGATGTGTGAATTAAGAACAGGGTATTTCTCAACATCCAACTCACGCTTAAAGGTAAGGGAAAGGTGATCTTTATTTTTTAAAGCAGCTTCCCGCTTTCTTTCAGAAGACCTGCGTATTTTGCCGTCTGTCTCATTATCTGCAATTATATTTCCGCCAATAACTACTTCTGCCGGGGCGCTTTTATCTCCCATCATTTCGTAAAGCATGCATTTTGCACCGTCTTCTACGCGAATCAGGGGTACGCCGTTTTTGGCAAACTCCCGTTTTAATGAAGAAGACACCATTCCTCCATCCCAGGGGCCCCAGTTAATGGATATTACTTTACAATCCGGTCTTAATACTGATTCCTGCCAGGCAGTTTTGTTCAGCACTTCATTTGCCATGGCATAATCAACCTGACCCTTATTTCCCATTCGGGCGGTTATTGATGAAAAAAGAATAATGTATTTGAGGCTGTCCTCTTTTGTTGCATCAAGAAGTGCTTTCAGCCCCATTACTTTGGTGTCAAA
>JAUWMJ010000081.1 GCA_030613225.1 Desulfobacterales bacterium | reverse complement strand
GTTTGCTTCCGAAGGACCTGACGGCAATAAAAGAAAAGGCAAATACACCTATCGAAAAGTATATAAAGCCTGTGCGGCAACTGGTGAGGTTGAATCCAAAACCACTAAAATGAGCCCGGCGGATAAAACATTGAAACAATGGAAAGAGATTTTTGAAAACAAAAAATTTGATGAATTAGGCTGCAAGGGCAATTGGGCAGAACTTCCTGATAAAGATATTCTTGATATTAATTCATATTTCTATCATCATGCTGCAGATTCACCCACACCTGCAAAATGCCAATAAATTATGAAAAATGTTTTATAAACCCATGGAGATGCCCATGACACCACGGTATTTTTTAAAGTGCTGTCTTACAGTGATTGCTGTGACAGCTTTCTTTTGCTCCTTTCAGGCTGCCTTTGCATCGACACTGGAAAACGGCGAAGAAGCTTTGGGGCGGAAACTGGCCAAACAGGCAGTTAAAGGGAGTAAACGGTGGAGTACGATAGACCATGCAATAGTTGAGGCTTTAAACAAAGACTTCACCTCAGGAGAAGAAATCACCAGAGCCTGTTTATCCTGCCATTCCGAAGCTGCGACCCAGTTCCATAAAACAATTCACTGGACCTGGCTTGCTTCAGGGGACAAGAGCGATATTCGATACGGCAAGGCTGGTTATTCGGTGAATAATTTTTGTATTTCAGGAAATGCCATGGAAGATAAAGGCTGCCTGAAATGCCATGTCAGCTGGAATAAAAAAGGAGTGAAAGGCGAAGTCAATTGTCTGAAATGCCATAATTCATCGGGATTTAATTTTAATGAAGCCTTTGGAGACATTAAAGCATTTTCAGAAGATAACGATCCTGAAACCAATGAGATGGTGAAAGATATCCAGCAGGAAATCAAACAGGCGATCACCAAAGTGACGTTTCCCACGAGAAAAAATTGCGGTGAATGTCATTTTAAAGGAGGCGGCGGCGATGGCGTGAAACACGGCGATCTTGACACCTCTTTAACAAAGCCGAACCGGATGCTTGATGTACATATGGGCACTGACGGAAAGAACTTTTCCTGTACCCGGTGTCACACCACGGTTGATCACCACATTGCCGGCAGGATCTATACAAATCCTGCTGTTGAAACACGAAAAAGCCTGCTTGAAGATGACCTGGCACCGAAAATCACCTGTGTTTCCTGCCACAGCAGCGAGCCCCATAAAAATGATTCAAAAATGAACGATCATACGGATGTGGTTTCCTGTCAGGCATGTCATATTCCGAAATACGCGAGAGTAAATCCCACAAAGATGTGGTGGGACTGGACCAAAGCCGGAAAACTGAAAGACGGCAAACCTTATATTGAAAAAGGCCCCTTTGGAAAACCGGTTTACAAATCCATCAAAGGGGAATTCAAATGGGAAAAGAATGTAATGCCTGAATATTTCTGGTTCAATGGTTCCCTGACCAGTACAACTGCAAATGATATAATTGACCCGGCACAAATTGTAAAAGTCAGCCATCCGGTTGGCGACAAAACTGATCCGGAAGCCCGCATCTTTCCGTTTAAAATTCACCGGGGAAAGCAACCCTATGATAAAATTCACAAAAAACTTCTGGCACCCATGCTTTCAGGGAAACGCGGTTTCTGGACAACATTTGATATGAATGATGCCATTGAATACGGCAATAAGACGCTTGGTATCCCCTATTCAGGAGAATTCGACTACGTGGAAACAACCTATGCATTTCCCATCACCCACATGGTGGCACCCAAGGAAAATGCTTTGAACTGTACGGAATGTCATATCAGGGAAAACTCCAGGCTTGCCGATATTACAGGACTGTATCTGCCCGGAAGAGACAAATCAGACCTGATTGATATCATCGGATGGCTCTCGGTCTTTGGTGCCCTGGCTGGTGTATTTCTCCATGGTATCGGACGGTTCTTTACACGAAACGGCAAGGAGAATTAAATGAAAGATAAAAAAATAATAAAAATTTATCTTTACACAAGATATGAACGTTTCTGGCACTGGCTCCAGTCGTTTATGATCATCTGCCTGAGCGTCACCGGACTTGAAATTCATGGAACATACAAACTGTTTGGCTTTCAGACGGCGGTCAACATCCATAATTTTGTTGGTCTGTCCTGGCTGATTCTATTTGCCTTTTTTGTGTTCTGGTTGTTTACAACAGGGGAATGGAAGCAGTATATTCCAACAACGAAAAAACTCTTTTCAGTTATCCTCTACTATTCCTGGGGTATTTTTCAAGGCAAACCCCACCCGATTCAAAAATCAAAAGGTGCTAAGCACAACCCGTTGCAACGATTGGCCTATCTGGGCATTTCAGCCATGCTGCTCCCGGTACAAATGGTTACAGGGCTTTTATACTACCTGTATAATGATATGCTGGGAATCCTGCCCCTGTCGATTTTAGCTGTAATACACACGTTGATTGCGCTCTTTCTTTTAAATTTCCTGGTAATCCACCTTTATATGACAACCACCGGCCATTCTCTTTTCAGCCATATTTCTGGAATGATTACAGGTTGGGAAGAAATTTACGAAACAACCGAGATTGCAGACTGGGAAACCAAGGCAACCAGAAAGAATTAAATCAAATTAATAATATCGGCATTTCCTCTGTCAAGACCGATAAAGTTTTTTAAGCCTAACTGCATATGGTTATCTATCATCGGGTCTTTTCTATCTTTATGTCTCGATAGTGTGACACTGATGTTTCATGCTCTTGCCATAAGCGGATGAATCGCTGATGGTATTATTATCCATCTATCTTAATGTTTATTTCAATCTCACAGCAGATGGTAATGGTTGTTCATCAAGACAAAAATACGAAGTCTGCGCTTATCTGTCTCGCGCCATCGGTGGGACGTCAGGCTCAAATTTCAGCACTTTAGTGACACGAAGTGAAGCATCAGCGCTATCCTCGAAATATTCAATATATTCCTGCCTTGTAGGTTTGGCAGGTCGTACTGGGGTGGTTGATATTTTTCAAAGGTCTCAACGTGATACAGGGCATCTTTGAATTTAATGCGCAGTTTGACGAAAGATAGAAAGCTCGCTGAAGGTGCGTGAGGTCGCCGATTTTAGTGGGCGTAGCCTGATCGGATGCATGTGCCGCGGGTTAGGTGGGCTGCTTTTGCTTTAACCAAGCTTCAAACAACTACATCCTCTTCAAGCTTGACGGTCTCGCAAAAAGTATCACCGATGGCGCCATCAAGCTTGCTCCACAAGAAATGCTTCTACCGCTGCGTTGAATTCCTCTGGTTGTTCCACAGGCAATGCATGTCTCGCGTCCTCGATTACCACCAACTCCGCCCTTGCCATCCGCTTAACATACGCCTTCTTCGCCGCTACCGGTGTGTAATCACCCTCAGACGCTATCACCAGTGTCGAACAGCGGATGTCTTCAATTTGGTCCGCGACACTCCAGCCGACTATTGCACGCATCGCCTCTCGGTACGCCCGCGCGTCATTGACATTACAAGTTCTGATATCATTGTTTAAGTGTATCTTTCATGGGCGGTTTTCAGGTCATTAACTATTTCTTTTCTCAATTCCTCCGGTTCAAGGACTTCTGCATCAGAACCATAAGAAAGCACCCACTTTTTAACATCCCACCAGCCTGATGTTTCCATTGAAAGTATAACAGAGCCATCCTCCTGTTCTTTAATTTTCTGGGTTTTTGACCATTTCCTTTCCTTTATATAACGCGCCTGGTCGGCAGAAAACCAGATTCTTATATCTATAGGATCACCGTAAACAATATCAAAGGCTGATTCGATTAATTTTTCAGCGTCAAGATTTTCAGGGTACTCGAATGACGAATCGGTTTTTGTTATTTCCTGTATTCTTTCAACGGCAAGTGTACGTATGTCAGAAAATAAGGTGGTGTTTACAAGTAAATACAGCCCTCCGTCATTTTCGAAAAAATGGAGGGGATCGATTTGAAATTTTTTAATCTTATCATCATAAAACGCGTGATATATAATCTTGCAGGTTTCGTTATTCAGTATAGCATCAGTTAGTTGATCGATAATATCTTGCTTTCCGGAATAATCTTTTGCAAATTTTGCCGGTGATAAAAATAGTGCCTTTATTTTGTTTAACTGATCAAAAGCTTTGTCAGGAAGAAATAGGCCAAGTTTTCCAAAGGCGGACTTGATATTTTTTTCTATCTCAGTCCCTTTGAACAGACCCTCTCCTCCTTTTAGCAGAAATAATGACAGTATTTCTGTTAATTTCAAGTTAACATCCGGTATTTTCATGTTCGGCAATTTTTTCAAAAATGATTTTTCAAGTTTCCAGCGCTTTTCTTTTTCTGTTGGAATTTTATCTGTCAAGACAGGAAAGCCGATGTCTTCAATCACCCTGATAATTCTATAAACCGACCTTCTGTCAACTCCCAGATGCGAAGCCATTTCATTTATAGTCGTCCCTTCCGGTTTTGAAAAAAGGTCAATCGCCTTCAGCAGTTTGATTAAGTTTTTTCCACGCATATTTTTCTCCATTTTTTTTGGCATCAATGGCCAAAAACGTCACATATCACATGTATTATATAAAGCATGTTATCAATGCATAAAAAAGACGTCAAATTAAATGTGTCTTCAAAACTGCAAAATATTAATACCTGATGGTTTCGTAAAAAGTCATTTTTCACCACAGAGTTCGCGGAGAACACAGAGAATATTTTGTTTTATTACTTAGTTATCTCTGTGAACTCAGTGTTCTCTGTGGTAAATTCAATTTTTTACGAGACCGCCAAATATGGAGGGATTTTGATGTATAAAACAGATTTTGGTACAATAGGCTTGAAGATTGGTGATGAAATTGTTTTTAGAAAAGACAAACTGAAATTTATAGTCGCTTCTGGGGATGGTGCTCCTGAAAATGAAGGAACCCTTGTTGCATACCCGGACGGCAACTTTGGTCATCTTTATTCACTACGTTATATAACCAAAAAAAATCTTGGTAATGAATTTGATGAAGGAAAAGATATTTTTGAACTGTGGGAATATGAGGGCAAAACTTTGAGAAGTATATATAAAAAAAATCAATCAAGAAAATAGGTTCCACTTATTTTGGATGAATAAAATGAATAAAGAATCAAACGTTTACCTGAGCAAATCTCTATTTATCAAAGGTCTTCAGTGTCATAAGTCTTTGTATCTTCACAAATACCACCCTGAGTTAAAGGATGAAATATCTGAGGGACAGGAGATGCTGTTTCAAAGTGGTGTTGATGTTGGTGTATATGCACAAAAGCTTTTTCCTGGCGGTGTTGAGATCCTCTATGATGATTTCACTATAGCTGACCAGCTTGATAGAACAGAAAAGGAAATCGCGAGTGGAACAAAAGTATTATATGAAGCCGCTTTCAGCTATGATAATATTTTTGTAAAAGCTGATATCCTGCGAAAAACCAAAAAGGGATGGGAAATCTACGAAGTAAAAGGGTCAACAGGAGTAAAAGACATTTATTATGATGACGTAGCAATTCAATATTATGTTCTCAAGGGCTCCGGCATTCCTGTTTCAAAAGCATTCCTTGTTCACATAAACAACACATATGTAAGACAGGGTGAAATAGAGGTTGATAAGCTTTTTATCATTGAGGATCTTACAAATGATATCATTGAGAAACAGGCGTTTGTTAAAGATGTAATTCTGAAAATAAGAAAAATGCTGAATGATGAAGTGCCTGATATAGATATCGGCCATCATTGCAGCGATCCGTATGAATGCGACTTTTGCGGCCACTGCTGGCAGCATATCCCGGAATATTCCGTTTTCAACCTCAAAGGCAACGGGCCGGATAAGTTTGATCTCTACAAACAGGGGATAATTCGTCTCGAAGATATACCGAGGGACATTCTGCCGCGAAACCAAAGGGTTCAATTAGAAGGAGCGCTTGATAAAAAGGATGTTACCAACAAATCAGTGCTCAGGGAATTCCTTGATACCCTGTGGTATCCGATATACTTTCTCGATTTCGAAACCACATTCATGGTTCCCATTCCAATGTTTGATGACACAAGGCCTTATCAGCAGATTCCTTTTCAGTATTCACTTCATTGCCTTGAAAACAAGAATGCCGGGTTGCAGCATTATGAGTACCTGGCGCCTGTTCATATTGATCCGAGAAGAGAACTTACAGAGAAACTCTTAAGCGAAATCCATGAAGATGCCTGCGTACTGACATATAACAAGGCTTTTGAAACAAGAATTTTAAATGGTTTGGCAAAAACGTTTCCTGAGTATAAAGAAAAGATAGAAAAGATAATCGATAACATCAGGGATCTGATGGTTCCTTTCAGAAGTAAAGATATCTACCGCCGCCAAATGGAAGGCTCATATTCATTAAAATATGTACTTCCCGCACTGGTACCGGAAATGAAATATGAAGGAATGGAAATAAGCGACGGCGCAATGGCATCCAGTGCCTGGCTGAACCTGTGGGAGATAGAAGATACAAAAGAAATTAAAAGAATACGCAACGCTCTGCTCGAATACTGCAAGCTGGATACGCTGGCGATGGTGAGAATTTTGGAGAAGTTGAGAAAAATATGAATGATAAAGAGTCAAAATCATTTAAAGGTATTTATTATCATAATAATGATTCATCAGGCCGTATTGTGATCCCTGCCAAATTCCGTAAAGTTCTGAGAACAGGTGGCGGTGATGGGTTAATTGTTTCCATATTGGATAAGTGTCTTGTTGCCTATTCGTTTAAGAGTTGGAAAAAGCTTAAAAAGGATATTATACCTATAGATAATGAATCTGAAGACATGAGGCTTTTCAGAAGAAATTTCATCAGTAGTGCCCATGAATTTTATTGGGACAAAAAGGGACGCATCTTAATACCGCCTTCAATTAGAGAATATGCAGAACTTAAAAATGAAATAGTATTTGTTAGCTTGTTAAATCGTTTTGAAATTATGGCTCTTGATTTATGGATAAAAATTCCTGCTGAAATAAAAAAAGCTGTAAGTTCCGGACAATGTGAAGCGTTACGACCTAAGCAGAAGAAAAATAATAATATCCCGGATATCATTGCTTAATAGAAATACACTTTCAGAAAGAACGACACTCTCTTGATGCCTTGAAGCAACGAACCATCTGTGTTAGTTCTTAGAGGTGTGGCTTTATTTTTATGGAATAAGGCATAATTGATAAAACCAGGTTTGCAGGCATAAAAATAGAGATGATTAAATAAAACGCTTCAAAGCTATGTTTAACAGTGCATTGCCATTCTGTCTCAATTAAAACTTATGCTTTCATTTTTTATACCGATATAGTATATAAATATTATCATTACTTGAAGGATGCAATTTGAAGGAATGGGGCTTGTCTTATATTTTTAAATGAAAAGTTCAAGCTAAATATTTACAGTAGTTGAATATAATATACGTATACGTAGAAATATTTTCCAGATATATAGTCATGGAAATATTTTCCGTCTATTAACAATGTTATACTATCAAGATGGAGCCACAATGACTGAAATACCAATTACACAAATCATTAAAATCGATGAGTACCGGAAATTTAAGTTTCATGCTGCTCGCTGGAATGGTGATGAACAACCGCTTGATGTATATGTAAAGAATAAGAACGATTGGTTTCATTGGAACACATGGCGCAATAATAAAAATGAATTTTCGAGACAATATATTTTTTCCTTAATTGATTTTTATCCCGAAACGGATATGTGGTTATTTGGTGGGATTTATGAGGTCGTAAAAAGAAATGACATACCAAACAGCCATAGTTATGAAATTAAAGAGTTAGTTGAGTATTCTGCTTATGTGGGAAGATTGAAGATAAAGTTAGAGAAACCTACAAGGGGTAGAGCTTTTTACCTAGAGCATCATATCGATAAAATGAAAGTTGCTGAAATTTTAAAACATCCCTATTCAGGCGCATTATTCCCTGGTTATGAAAACATTAATCATGATTTCGATATCTTGACACCTATCTTTAAAAATGAAAAGATAGATTGGAAAGCGGCATTAGAAAATGTAAAGGGTGTTTATGTCATCATAGATAAAAGTAATGGCAAAAAATATGTTGGATCAGCATATGGGGACTCAGGCATTTGGTCAAGATGGAGTTGCTATATGGGAACTGGGCATGGTTGGAATGATGAGCTTACTAAAGTCATAGCCCAAGAAGGTTTTGATTATGCCAAAAATAATTTCAGACTATCACTGCTCGAATATCGTCCCATGAAAGTAGACGACAAAGTTATCATCAAAAGAGAAAGTTACTGGAAAGAAGTTTTTCTTTCGAGAGGCAAATTCGGCTATAACAAGAATTAAACAATGAAGACTAAAATGGAGATAGTAAATCAGTGAGCGATGGGGAACTGTCTGGACTATATCGTATAAAAATGCACAAACGCATGCACTCGGACCGCAAAAAGTGCCGCTCGTTCCTCGCTCTGCTTTTTGCAGCCAGTAATGCGAGGAGTGCCACAAAAGGAACACAAAATGACTACTAAATCAAATACAAACACGTGTCTGGGAAAGCCGCATTTAGCACTTCTTGCAGGTAAAGAAGAGGATCGATTTACAGAATTCTTATGCCACTTGCTGCAGTCAGAAAGAATTCTTATAGTCCGTCGCATATGAATTGATACCATAAAAACGAATTATTGTGCGTCCATCTTTATATCTGTTGCCCAAAATTCATCCTCAATTTTTCTTATTTTTTTTATGATTTTTTCACATGTTACAGCGGTGACTTTATTAAATCCACAATCGAGTTGCTTGATCAAGTTCTTCACGGTAAAGTCGCAATTTCTGGCTATATGATTTTTTACTACGCCCCAGCATGTTTCTATCGGTTGTAGTTCTGGATGATACGGTGGAGTCCTGAGAACCTTATGGCCAAATGATGTAGCTATTTCGTCGACTGCATAGACCGGTTCAGGAGCCATTTTTATCAAAAGCTCGACCAACTCAGGCTTTAGGCAATCATCACGACAGTAAACTTTATTTTGTTCGAGCCATTCCTTGATTTTCTTCTTCGAACTTTGGGGCGTTGGCGGGGAATGCTCTGATAAGATATTGTGGTATGGGGCATTATCCATGATTATGAGGGACTGTTCCGGAATATTAGGAAGGAGCATTTCCGTAAACCATTTTTTAAATAATTCCCAATTCATTTGACCGTGATAATCCCCTGTCTTTCTCGTACTCTTAAACACAAGCTTTGAACCTGGAACCCAACCAGATTTAGTTATAGCATTGATAATGATAAGACGTTCTCCTTTGCCTGTCGGCTTTTGTACCCAAGGGCCGTCTTCACCGTAATACCATATAAAGTCATTGCTATGATTCTTGTTTACATATGACTCATC
>JAUWMJ010000056.1 GCA_030613225.1 Desulfobacterales bacterium | reverse complement strand
AATAATTTAAAAAAGCGTTTACAGAAAAATAGGCCGATGGATGTAATTAGTTTGAGAATGCCCAAAGACGTGATAGACGATTTAAAGCGCATAGCACCACTTCTTGGATTTTCAGGCTATCAACCTTTAATCCGGGCATATATAGGTCAGGGGTTACGAGTCGATCTTGAAAGACTTGAAGGAGTCCCTGACATTACCAAGTTCGTTGAAAGTTTAAAACGCCGGGGCGTCAACGATACAATTATTTCTGAAGCAATTTCAGAGGTTAGCGGCATATAAAATTTAGATGATCTTTTCCTAAGCCCTGACCGCCCGCGTGGGATACAATCGTCACTAATCAATCGAAAATCGTCAATCACTCAACGCCCTCTACCCTTTGAGCTATCACCTATCAGCTTCCTCCCTCTTCCTCTAATTTTTTTGATTTGTATTTTTATGCCAAGCATTAAGTACATGTCACATTTTCTTTAAGCCCTGCCATCAGAACCCTTTGCATTTTATGTTGACAGCACAACCATATAGTGGTATTCCTTTTTATGTACTGGCGCATGATATTTTATCGAAGTGTTTCTGGAAAATGCCCCATTGAAAAGTTTATTGAGGAGCTACCGTCCGAGGATGCTAAAGAAGTTGTTGCAACAATAGCAGCTCTGAGAGAATTGGGAAACAAAGCTCGGCGACCACTGGCTGATTATCTGGAGGATGGAATCTATGAGTTGAGAGCCAGACGCTTTAAGAAACAATTTAGGGTTTTGTATACTTTTGCAGGAAAGCGAACAATCCTTCTTCTGACAGGATTCGTAAAAAAGACCAAATCTGTGCCGGCCCAGAGAATAAAGAAAGCAAAGGCATTGAGAGAGAATTATTTTAAGCGTGTAAAAGGAGGCAAAAATGGATGATCTTGATCGTTTAATAAACAAAAAAGAACGTGAGGAACCTGGATTTAAAGCAGCTGTAGAAAAACGTAAAGGTGAACTGATTATCGCTGCCAGGTTACGTGAAACCAGAGAAAAACTGAAACTGACCCAACGTGAGGTCGCCGAGAAATGGGCTCTCAGCCAGCAAAGTATTTCTAAGATTGAAAATGCAAAAGATGATCACATTTCGCTACACACTCTAAATGAGTATGCACGAGTATTGGGCTATGAACTTAAATTTATGCTAAAGCCCGCTAACAATTAACAACTGAGCGAAAACATACAATTGGTAGATGTCTTCCAAGCTTCCTCGCTTCATAGCCTGTTTGTATCTTTTCGTATACATCACATGTTACATTTTTATAACGTTGGTAATGAATTTTTTATTAAAAACCTTACAACATTGGAAGAAAAAGTTTTAGGATCGATCAAATCAGGGGGAATTTTTACCCAAAATTGTTTACCCAGTTCAATTTTTACCCCGCCCCTTAGCTCCGGGAGATGGTACTGAGGTGAAAATCCGAAGGACTATTTCACCTGGATCGAAGAACCATTTAACCGGGGCTTTGAGCTGAAATGTGGCAAAGAAGGCTACGGGGCAGGGCAGTTGGGTGGCTTCGTTTGGAAACTAAGAAAAAGAAAATCAATGGGATAAAAAATCGAACTAAATCAATGAATTATTTAAAATTTGTAAACGAAAGAGCGTGCCCCAAGCCCCTTTCACTGTGTGACTATTTCACTATCCAGTTGTCTATCCTTAAGCTTTTTACTCTTTTAAAATGTTTGATATTGTTGGTTATAAGAACCAAATCTTCGACAATGGCGGTAGATGCCATCAAAATATCAGCATCTTCAATCAAATTTCCTTTTTTCTTTAAATAGGCATAGATTTCCGCAGCTTTTTCTACAGTCTCTTTTCTAATGGATACTAATTCATTTTCCTGGATGAAATCATCAAACATCTTTAACTTTTCTTCATTTCCAAGATCTTTTAGCCCTCGCAAAATTTCGTAGTAGGAAATAATATTGATAGTAAGTTTTTCAAAGAATTCAAGATAATCTGAGACTTTCTGCACCACTCGCAAATCGTTCTTCAGAAAAGCTGTAATGATATTAGTATCTAAAGTGCATTGTTTCATATCTTTGCTTTTCTCTGCTCAAAAAGACTTCTTCTTTTAATTGATTCATCAAATTGCTTTTGTTCCTCCCCTGTCAAATCAGACAGTAAACCAGCATAAGATAGAATCTTTTCCTTTGATATTCCCCTTTCTACCTTAACTGTTACACGCACTTTGCTTCCTCTATATATCTTCAGTTTATCGATAATTTCTTGCGGAATGTGAATATGCCCATCTTTCAGCAATGTTCCGGTATATTCTTCTTGCATACATGCCCTCCTTTATTAAAGGTAAAAAGCTACCGTTTGCTAACCCAACTGTCAAGAAAAAAGACAGAGGAACGTGGGCGATCTAATTCACCGGTCTGTTGCTAAAATCGCCTCTCACTCAGCCTCTTTAAGGAATAAATTCCATCCAAACCTGCAATCGATTTTGGAACCTTTTCTCGTTTAGACATAAATACATCTTTAAACCTCTGATACTTCCCTGAAACAAATTTTTTGGTACCGATGATCCCTGAATCTGAAAAATACCGGGTTCGATACATGAACCGGTCTATCCTGCTTATTTCATAATTCTTTTGACGTTCATTTTCAATTATATCACTATCTATTACCTTAGCCATATTTCTATCAGGACGATCCAAAGCACCTGCTTCATAAACATACCGCCTGTAGCGTCTCAGCCTTTCATTGGCATCCATTACTCCTGCCCAGTGGAATTCACCTTTGACAGCGGAGCGTATTCCACCGGGGCCAAATTCTTTAAGACCAAAATCAGGGATAAAAAATCATTTTTATTATTCGTTTGTATATGATAACCAAGCTAATTCCATCGGTAATCTTCGGGACGTTCAACTATACCGGCACGAAGAGGATTTAAATCGATATAAGCCAGGCAGTTAATTAATGTTTCTCCGTTTTTAACTATTACACTCTTAAACCGGTCCCCCCAGAAATATCCCCGCCGGTTGTGACCTTTATTGTAATATCGTGTAAACCCAACCTTTATTTCACGGACGAATTCAGAAAGATTGGATAATTTCTCGCGCAAAGAAGGAATCCAGCCATCTGGAAATGCCTTGTCATCACCATAAAACGTCACATAACGTTTCTTTATGTCTTCATCTGTGAACTTGTGTTCAGGAAACATCCTCACCAAAATGTGATAGTGGTTTGGCATGAGACAGAAAGCGTAAATTCTAAGCATGCAGTTATTGGCTATTTCCTTTAGAAACCCTAACATGGCAAGATAGTCCCCGTCTTCCAGGAACAATGGCTCTTTGCCAGCTGCTCTCTGGGTGATATGCGAAACCATATTCGGAGCATTTAATTTACGTGTTGCTCGAAAATATCTCGTTATTTTTCCGTCTCTTATAAGTTCAATCGGATCCATGGTCAGCTTACTGAAAAGTGTTGTACCAGTATAATATAGCGGTTATTAAAGCTTTAACAAAAAACACTATAAATTTTGTTATTAAAACAGGTGGATGGAAGACTCTTCAATCTGCGAATGGGGCACTCAGAAATAAATAATTGAATGGATAGCACAAAGACAACTTTTTTAAAAGGATAGTTTTTACCCAAAACAGCCTTGAGCGGAAATGGGTAAAAAAGATGTAAGGAGGTGTAAAAATTACCCAAAATAGCCTTGAGCACAAATGGCTAAATATAACCAGGAGCAGAGGAAAGGTTGAAATTACCCAAAAACGCTTTGAGCAGAAATGGGTAATGGGGAAGTGATAAAGAAAATCACAAGTTATACATTATTGAGAACCACACTCCTTGCCACAATTAGGACATATATGAAAGAATTCATCAGAGGTATAACCACAATGAGAGCATTGTTTACATTCCTTTTAAAGCAATAGTGAATTGCCAACTCCGGGAAAACCGCCGCCGTCCGAAACGACGTTCCAAACTTACCGGTCTTAAATTAACTTCGAAAAACCGTCAGACTCTTTAAAACCGTTAAGATTAAGTATCTGTCCCCTTTACTCAATCCGCAACACTTCGACTTATCAATATATCAAGGAATTTTCCGCAACCCGACCAAAACAACGTTCCAAACTTCCAAGATCGTCAATTTTCCTCAAAAATCGTCAGACTCTTTAAAAGCATTAGGTACCTGTCCCCATTCGTTTGGCGGATCAAGCATTAAGTACCTGTTCCCATTCCCCATTCCTAGCAATTACCTGCTTATAAATTTAGTGACTTAACAAGGTTATTTATTTGCTTATTGACGGAACCTATAATGGACGGAACCCATAATTGACAAATGCATAGGTATAGGGTATGTTATTAAGTAATGATAATTTCTGTCCAAGCAAAACATATTCAGGAAAAAGGAAAAAAGAAATGGAACTATTTTTAATTAAATACATAAATGAAATGTTGAAAAAAGCAAATTATGAATATGACTCTGCGATTAATTCTTGGTGTGCCAGCGTGGATAAGTTGCCCGGCGTTTATGCACAGGCTGATACTATTGAAGATGTACGCTCTGAGCTTGCTGAAATAATTGAAGAGTATGTATTCGTATCTTTGCAAGAGGGACATCCACTGCCGGAATTTAAAAACTTTCGCAAAGTTGCTTAACAAAAATGCCTGAAATTAATCCAATCTCAAGAAAGAAACTAATATCCAAGCTCAAAGCATTGGGCTTTGAAGGTCCCTTTAGAGCAACAAGACATCAATACCTGATTAAAGGAAAGCATAAAATCTTTATTCCGAATCCACACGGAGGTAAAGATATCGGAACACCTCTTTTAAAGAAAATTATTAGGCAGATTGGAATAACACAGGATGAATTTATCAGTTTATGAGAGTAAAGAACAATTCTTTGCTTACACATAAATTCCACCAAGCCACAAACTTTCACTATCGCCAAGAATAAATCCTTCCATAAAGTCCAAATATGGTTCTAATTCCTATGTTTCAGCATAACTGTAAAGAATGAAGACCCGATCCAGATTGGTTCTCTTCGATGTTATCATGTACTTTATCTTCTTATAAATTCAGCGACTTAACAAAGTTATTTATTTATGGACGTCCCGAACCCTGGTTAAAGGCCAATTAAAACTCCGCATTCCCAACCCCCATAAGAAAAAGGATATTCATCAAAGCCTTGTTAATGAGATACTAAAACAAGCAGGAACAAGTATTAATCAATGGGATGATGCTTGACGGCCTGCCAATTAGCCATTCATTTTTTTCATATTTCCTCCTCGCTTCCCTACCTCATAACATCAAGCTTTTTTGCCTCCTTGCTTTCTAACTTCCTTGCCTTCATAGCCTAATTTTATCTTTTAGTATACATTACATGTTACATTTTTATGACACTGGTCATAGATCTTTTTATTAAAAAACCTGAATGAACTGAAGGGAAAAGTCATCAAGCCTCAAAATATAATGGATGTCTATTCTTTAATGAATTGTACCGATAATGCAAAAAAATATCCTGGAACTTCCCATTTAATCGACATATCAATATATCAATGTACGTCCTGGACTCATGGACGTCCCGGACTCCTTTTCCTCTCTTATTTCGTTTGAAGCATTTTATTGTTGATTGTGCATCATAAAGTTGATATGTTAAATGTGTGTATAATTAAACAAAGGAGACTATGAATATGCTTCAAAATATACCATCAAAAAAAGTACGTCTTAATGTTCAAATTCCATTTGAACTCAAGAATAAACTTAACTGGGCATCTGTAATTGAAGGTAAAAAGATGTCTGTTTTCGTTCGGGAATCCATCGAGCAAAAAATAAAACGTATCGAAAAAAAAGTGTTTGAAAAAAAAATGAAAAACGCTTACCTGGACCTTGCGCAAGAGAATTTGGAAACTTCAAAAGACTTTGAATATTCAGATTCAGAAAACCTTTAAAAAGGCAAATACATGAATGATCTGATAATTAAACGGGGTGATGTATATTATGCGAATCTTGATCCGGTTACGGGTCATGAGACTGGAAAGACACGGCCAGTTGTTGTGATTCAAAACGATATTGGGAATATGTACTCACCTACCACTATTGTGGCGATAATAACGGAATATTCCGAGAAAAAGGCATCTTACCCGATATGCGTTGTTCTAAAAAAAGGAAAAGGATTAAAAAAAGACTCGATTGTAAACTTATCGCAGATTCGAACTATTGATAAAAAACGACTCATAGCAACAAAGATTGCCGAACTATCAAATAATGTTATGAAACAGGTTGATAAAGCAGTTATGTACAGCCTTGGACTCAACAAATTAGGTTAAAATCTCTCCATTTACTAATATTTGGACGGCATATCAAATAATTAAGTTCATTGAATTATAATTGTCGCATATCATGTCTCCAAGCCTTTTTGTCTAATAGTCTCCTAACTTCCTCGCCTCCCCCGATGAATCGGGATTCCTATCTGCGTGCGTTGACGCACAGGCAGGTCCGCTTCCGCTCCAGCAAGCCTTTGCCCTTTGAGCTGTCAGCCCTGAGCTATCAGCTCCTTTAGTTTCCTAACCTCCTCGCCTCCAGCCTTCTATCTTTCCCCCATAAACCTGGATTTGAGCTGTGAGCTATCACCTATGAGCTATCAGCTTACCTCTATTTGCCATATGCGGCTCTGATAAAACAACCGCCACCACTACCATTATCAGGGGGACTGCCACTACTACTGCTATATGTACCTGGTCCTCCCTGGTCTATTATAATGCCGTCGGCAGTAATGTCATCATCTCCCCTCTGACCATCGATAAAATGCAGAGTTACCTTGTTTCCATTGATCTCTGCGCCTGTTTGCGTACTCGATTCATACATAAATTCGTACCAGTGAGGATTAGAATTTGTCGTGGTGGGCCCATATTTCCAGTATGTGTTGATATTTGCCCCGGCAGGCAGATAAAGTATTAATGTGGTGTCACTACCAACCCCGACGCTATTGATAGTAAAATTAAAAAAATCATAAGGAAACGTTACGTCTATTGGAGCACCAGCAGCACGGGGTATGGAAACAGCACCGCAATCGTCAAGTGTTGTTCCAGCCTCAGACTACAGTGTAACATAGTTTGCCCCATCTTGAGTATGAAAAGTAGCCACATATGCTTGATCGCTGTCTTGTTCGGTATCAGAATTACCATCACCACCGTTGGGACCTGCATCTTCTTCAGCATCACTGATACCATCAGCATCATCGTCCACATCAAAAGTGGCAGTGATAGTCTTATCCGAGTTCATCACAATTATCGCAGGATTGGAATAGCCACTCAAATCGCCACTCCAGCCATTAAATGCCCATCCCGTAGCAGGAACAGGTGTTAATTGCACTTCTGTGCCCGGATCATAGATACCGCCTTCAGGATCAAGTGTTACACTACCTGAACCTACAGTGGATACGGTCAGGTTATTTGGCGTAGTCACCGTAATATAATTTGTTTTGGTTTCAGTATCCGTACCACCTGGCCCTGTCACTTCAAGGGTAACTGAATAAGTGCCGGCAACGTTATACGTATGCGTGGGATTCTGATCAGTGCTGTCTTCAGTGCCGTTATTATCAAAATCCCAGGACCAGTCTGTAATTTCTCCGGTGGATGTGTCCGTAAACGAAACCTCCAAAGGCGCTGTGCCGGTAGTAGGGGTGCCTGAAAAGTTAGCAACAGGTTCTCCATTCGGATTCCATCCGGCCAGCCTAGCCATCATCCACCAGAATGCCCTTGCTTTTACATTACAGTTTAAAGACTGAGAATGAAGACAAGAGCATGAATCACACAGGTCCGAGCCCGGATTAGCAGCGCACCACTCAGTTGCCCAGTTTCCACCGGAGTAGTCACAATTGTCATTTGCCCCAAGATCAAGGTAATCTGTACCGTCAGGATTATACCTTTCAATATCAGCAAAATCAAAAAGCACTTTATCGTTTGCATTGCAATAGGCCCTGATCTGCTCATTTCTATTATGAAGGTTTCCGGATGAACCGGTGCCATCAAGATGACCGGTCATATAAATAAATCTCATATTAGGATATTCGATTTCAAATTGCGCCATCGTATCAAGATAATTCTGTATATAACTCTCGCTGGCATCTGATACCTGACCACACCAGGACCACATGGAGAAATTATAATGGCCGGTATTTGCAACCGCTCTTGTTCTATCTCTACCCGATACTCCATCCCAGTAATCATCTGGTGCAATGTATGTCTCAGGGGGATTACCGTCATAAATACGGAGTGCGGGTGGATTTTCTATGGCTGGAAGTTCTGCTGAAGTGCTTGTCCTAATTACAACGCTATAAATTGGATTTTGTGATTCAAGATTCGAAATCCCGGATGTTATCTGTGAACCATGAGAAGTGTGTGCATAGTGCAGAGTCAGGTTTTTAGCCTGTTCTAACCAGGAATCCGGTATCTGGCTTAAATCTGTGCATGAGTGATCAATAATAATTCCATCTGCAAAGGCAACAGGAACCATCTGAACAAATATAAATAAAATGCTGCATATAATTAAATTTATTTTTATCTTCTGCCTGAAATAGTTTTTCATAGCCGAACCTCCTTGCTTACCAAGCTTATAGATTTTCCAGATAAATCAAGATTTTCGCTTTAGCTCCAACAAGCCTTATATTAAGTACCTGCCTCTGTTTTTCTCTTTCAAGTTGACAACACCTTTTTGCTTCTATATAAATTATACTATATCTGGAACGGTCTTTCTTCTGTATTTCAACCCTAACAAACCATTTGCGAATATGCCAACTGTTTTGAGAATAGGAGCTTACAGATTTCATTTTTATTCAGATGAAAAAAACGAGCCTCCTCATATTCATGTTGCGACTTCTGATGGAGAATGCAAATTTTGGCTTGAACCTATTAGATTGGCGCGAAATAGAGGATTGCCCCCATTAACAGTCAGACGCATTGAAAAGTTAGTTTTTGAAAACATCAAGCTTTTAAAGGAAAAATATTATGAAGTCCATAAAATTTGAAGAAAAAGCTGTTGAGCCAACAGCTATCAAAGCATGGGCAGAAAAAAGAACAATATTTATAGAACTTACAGATGGAAGAATTATCGGCTTCCCAGCGGATCGGTTTACTATTTTGTCGAATGGAACTGATAAACAGTTACAAGAAGTAACACTGCGGCTAAACGGTTATGCTCTGCGTTGGAAAACTCTCGATGAGGACATTACAGTTCCTGGTATTGTCGCTGGTAATTTCCAGTTGCCTTATCGAAAAGCGTCTTGAATTTAAAAATGCTGCATTATTTCTGTTTTTCAAATATCAATTACGATAATAAACAGCCTTTTTCCCTTTCCCGATAAATCTGGATTCCTGTCTGCGTGCGTTGACGCACAGGCAGGTCCGCTTCCGCTCCAACAAACCTACTATTAAATAATTGCACCTTATATCTCTTTTCTTTTAGCTTGGGTTAAATCAGCTTGACAATATAGCTTTTTAGGATATAATTGAGCTATGTATAAGTTAAAATATAGACGAAAAGCCAGAAACTATCTGGCGAGATTACCTTTGAAAATAAAATCGAAAATTATAACTAAAGTACATGAACTTAAAGCAAACCCTGATGATTCAAATTTAGACATAGATAAATTAAAAGCCGGAAAGGGTTATCGCCTCAGAGTAGGACAGTACCGCATAATATATACACGGCATGAAGATCAATTAATAATAGAAGTAGTTAAGATTCGGCCACGAGGAGACATTTACAAGGGGTAAAAATGGAATATCAAACAATAAAAGAAAATGGAAAGACTAAATTTGTAGTTTTGCCTGTCAAATTATTTGAAACTATATTAGACCGTCTTGAGGATGAATCTGATTTGCGTGCTATCAGAGGGGCTATGAAAGATCCGCTGTATGAGCAAAAAGAAGCGGAAGAATATATCTTTATGAATCCTGTTAAACGCGAACGCCTTGAACGGGGATGGACCCAGAAAGATCTTGCTGATAAGATTGGCGTAAAGCAGTCAACAGTAGCAAAATGGGAAATGAAAGAGGCTGTATATCGCAAAAGAACCAGACAAAAATTTGCAGAGGTTTTCGTTGTAAATGAGCAAATCTTTTTATAAGCCTTTTTCCTTGCCTTCCCAGATGAATCGGGATTTCCGCGCCAGTTAAACAGAAAAAACAAATAGGTTTTACCCCGGTTAAACAAAAAACCCGGTTTCACAGGGCAGGCGGGGTAAACTTCACTCCAATAAGCCTTATATTAAATACCTGCTCTTTTTTCTTCTTTCTTTAAAAAAATGTTGCTGATTTCGTCGTTTTACTATAAAATGAATTACAAAATAACTTTACCATTAGAGGAATTAAAATGTTAATCGATTACATAAAGGTCAGCTTAAAAAAAGCGGAATATAAAAAACTTGAAGATGGAAGTTGGTACTCAGATATTCCGGGTTTTGTAGGGGTGTGGGCCAATGGAAATTCTGTTGAAGAATGTCGAGATGAGCTTCAGGAAGTTTTGGAGGAATGGCTTATACTAAAAATACGTGATAATGACCCGATTCCAATTGTTAACGGCTTAGATCTTAAAATTACAGAAAAGGCTGTGGCATAGAGATGCCAACATCTATTCCGAGACGAAAATTAATTCAAAAATTAAGATCGCTTGGGTTCGATGGTCCATTTTCCGGCGGAAAAC
>JAUWMJ010000067.1 GCA_030613225.1 Desulfobacterales bacterium | reverse complement strand
GTAAAAGCTTCGTGCCCCGGAGTATCCAAAAAGACTATCCGGCCAGTATCAGTCTTGACATTATAAGCACCGATATGTTGTGTAATTCCTCCTGCTTCAATATCGGTGACTCTGGTTTTACGTATTACGTCTAGAAGAGATGTTTTGCCATGATCAACATGACCCATGATCGTAACTACCGGAGACCTTTCTACCAGCTTATCAGGATCATCCTCTTCCACCTTTAAAACAATCTCTTCTTCAAAAGTAGCGCGTTCAACTTCATAGTCAAACTCTGCGGCAACAAGAACGGCCGTATCGAAATCTATGGTTTGATTTACAGTTGCCATGACGCCCATTGTCATCATAGTTTTAATCATTTCACCGGCTTTAATTCCCATACGTTTTGCCAGATCTGAAAGAACAATGGCTTCATCGATTTTTATTCTTCGCTTAATAGCTTTTGCTGTAGTTATCTGGGTTTTCTGTCCTGTTCCGACAAATTTTCCCTTTCCTGTTTTTCGGTCTTTTCGGCCACGACGTCTCCTGGAATACAGATCTTTAGCTTCAACAACAGCTTTTTTTCTAAAAGAGATCTTCTTTTCGAAAAATTTTCGATCTCCATCTTTTTCGCCTGGCTTTTTCTTTCGATTCTTTCCTTTTACTTCCTGTGGAGGCAAATCTGCTTTCAAAGATATTACTTTCGGAGCAGGTTTGCCGGGTGGTTGCGATATTTTAACTTTTGTTTCAGGTTTTTTATCTTTTGCTTTTATCTTTCGTGGTGTTTTTTTAACAGGAGCTGTTGGTAATTGAATTATCTTTGCCGCAACTTCCTTCTTCTTAACTTTTTTCTTTTTTGTTGTAACTGCCTTTAAAGTAGTCGGTTTTTCAACCTTTTCTTTGACATCTTTCTTAGCCCCGACTTCATCAGCGATTTTTTCCTCAGTCTTTTTGTCTTCGAGACTTACCTTTGGGGTTTTGCTTTCTTCGGGTGTTTTATCTAAAGGAGGTTTGGCTTCAGGCTTTGTTTCAGACAATACTTCTTCGTCCGGCTGAACTAACGGTTCTGCGGCTGCTTTTTGGGGAGCAGGTCTTTTGCGTCGCCTGATAACAGTGGGCTTAATGCGTACTTCCTCAATAGCTTCAGGTTTTTTACTGAAAAGCTCAGCTTTAACCATAGTTACAGCTTCATCATCCAGAGCACTCATATGGCTCTTCACACTAATACCCATCTCCTTTACCTTTTCGATAAGAACAGTGTTTGTCATGTTGAATTCTCTGGCAAGTTCATATATTCTGCTCTTTGCCATCCATCCCCCTATTAGCTTAGGACTCTCTTGAAAAATAACTTTAAACCAGGCAAAAGCCGACAACAAATTATTGATATGATGTCGCTCAGCGCCTATGTTTCAATATTATTTAGATTTATCTTCGGTTACATTTTCTGATTCAGCTTCGGTTACATCTTCTGATTTATCTTCGGTTACATTTTCTGATTCAGCTTCAGTTACATCTTCTGATTCAACTTCGGTTACATCTTCTGATTCATCTTTTTCGGCAGCTGTTTTAACAAAATGATTTGCTGCGACTATTATTTTTTCTGCCTTTCCTTCACCAATTCCCCTGATTTGGATCAAATCTTCTACACTAGCATTGCTGATTTCTTCAGCAGAAAAGAGACCTTTTTCATACAGTGCGTCAGCCATGCTTACGCCTACTCCCGGCAAAGCAACAAGAGACTCATAACCGCTTTTCATGGCTTCGCTGTAAAGTGTTTCGCTCTTAACGTCAAGGTGCCATCCTGCCAGCTTGGAAGCCAGCCGTACATTCTGTCCTTTTTTCCCGATTGCTATTGACAAATATTCATCAGGAACAATTACTTCCATTGAACGATTATCTTCATCAATAATAACTCTTGATATTTCAGCAGGAGCCAGGGCATTACACACAAATTTGGCTGGATCAACATGCCAGGATATGATATCTATTTTTTCACCTTTGAGTTCCTGAACAACATTTTGGACACGGCTGCCCTTCATGCCGACGCAGGCTCCTACAGGATCAATATCTGAACTGGTTGATGCTACGGCAAACTTTGCCCTAACCCCTGGTTCACGTACTGCTCCCATGATGCTTACAATGCCTTCGTTGATTTCAGGAACTTCTGTTTTAAAAAGATTAATGAGAAAGTTTGGGTGAGTTCTTGAAAGGACAATCTGTGGACCTCGTGTATCCTGCAAAACGTCCAGTATATATGCCCTTATGCGATCACCTCGCCTGTAGATTTCTCTTGGAACCTGTTCTCGTGCCGGAAGAACACCCTCCGTTTGGCCAAGATTAACAATAATGTCACCACGATCAATGCGCTGGACAATTCCATTGATAATTTCGCCCTTTCGGGTTATAAAGCTTGAATAGGTTGCAACTTTTTCCGCATCCTTAATTTTCTGGATAATAACCTGTTTAGCTGATTGTGCAGCTATTCGACCAAAAGTGGTTGTGTCCATTTTTGTTCCGAGGCTGTCACCGATTTCACACTCCGCATCAAGTTTACGTCCTTCTTCAAGACTGATCTGGAGGTCAGGTTCGGTTATTTCTTCTGCTACTTCTTTAAACTGGAAGACTTCTATTTCACCGACCTCTTCATTATAATGTACATCAATATCAATTTGATTTCCGTATTTTTTCCTGGCAGCAGATTTTAAAGCTTCTTCAAGTGCCTGGATCAGGATATCACGGTCAATACCTTTATCTCGACTAACTTGATCAACGACATATTTTATATCTGTTATCAACATCGATTTTCTCCGTAATTTACAAGCCGCGCTCTTGTAATTTCCTGGAATGGAATGGCGACATTCTTGTTATCAACCATAAGGTTTACTGTTTCATCTGATATGCCGAGCAGAACTCCCTTAAAATTTTTTCGCCCGTCAAAAGGTCGACATGTCTGGATCCTGGCGACGTTTCCCTTGAATCTGTTAAAGTCATTCTTTTTCCATAGAGGACGATCAGATCCTGGAGATGAGACCTCCAGCCTGTATGCCCCGGCGCCTTCAAGATTTACATCCAGAATATCGCCTAACTGGCGACTGATATAAATGCAATCATCAATAGTCACACCTTTTGGTTTATCTATATAAAGCCTAAGTATCATTCCACCTGCTTCCGGCTGATACTCAACATATACAAGTTCTACCCCCTCACTTTCGCACAATGGTTCAGCCAGATCTTTTACACTGTTTGCTATTTTAACTCTGCTTTCCACAGAAAAAGAGCTTTCCCGGGAAGCAGGTTTTTTAGCCTTGTTTTTTTTAAATTTTTTCACCAGCCTTTTCTCTTGCCCCTAAAAATAAAAAACGGGCTGCCGCCCGTTCCTTTCATTCAGGTATATCTTTTGCAGTGGAGCTATAAGATTTAACTGTTCATGTTATTACCCATAGGAAAAAGTTAACTCCAAACCAAACATACGTAAAAGCTCTACCAATATACCAGCCCTTATAAATGAAAAGGCGGAATTCTCATGGAGCGGGCAACGAGATTCGAACTCGCGACACCAAGCTTGGGAAGCTTGTACTCTACCAGCTGAGCTATGCCCGCTTACCAAATCTGAAACATTATGACAAAAAATACACTTTGTCAATGTTTTTCAGACATAAATCCGAATATTACTTATTTTTTCAGTTGTCCAGCATATTCCGGAGTCTTTCAAGTTCCAGGCGTATTTCCTTTAATGTGTCGGTGGACGAAGGATTTTTTTTAACAGAAGATTTAGTCTTTAGATACTGTATGGCTCCCTGGATGGTAAATTTTTTTTCGTGCAGAAGACTTTTAATTGTCAGAACCACCTCCACGTCATTTTTCCTGTATAATCTTTGGCCTGATGATGTACGCTTCGGCTTTATCTTTGTGAATTGAGTTTCCCAGAACCTCAGTACGTATGTCGGAAGCCCTGTGATAGCGCTCACTTCACCGATTTTGAAGTATAATTTATCGGGTATTTGGAGCCTGGGTTGATTTTCCATCTGCATGCTCACATAAAGCCGGCAATTAGATTATTTATTAATTTTAAAACCACGCATTTTGTGCGTAGTCAGAGATAATTGGCTTTGCCTGAGTAAATATCAAAGAGTGCCTAAAGTGAGCTAAATCCGCCAAAGTACGGTGGCGGATAAAATGCCTAAAGTTGTGGTGTCGCTCTGCTCCGGTCTTCGCCTCTTGTCGCGGCGTAACCAAAGGTGAAGCCTGATTGGCTACGCCCCGGCAAGCCATCTTTTTTATAAAAATAAAATAGACAGTCCGCCGCAGGCGGATTAACTTTAGACACTTTAGTTCACTTTAGGCACTTTAGTCACTTCAAACCTGGTGTATCCGACAGCCCCTTCGAGGGGCAAATCAATGCCACGTCATTCGGGTGTGAGTTCTTTACTCAGGCAAACCTGCATCAAATTCTTTAATAAGCCTGTCTGTAATTGCTTTATGTATATTACCGACATCCTCATCTTCAAGTGTTTTTTTATTTGATCTGTAGGTTACTCTAATAGAGACGCTTTTTTTGCCCGGCGCAATCGGATCGCCTGTAAAAACATCAAAAAGATGTATGCTTTCAACCAGTTGTTCTCGAATGTTTTGAATACATTCGAGCATTGCGCCCGATTCCGTATTTTGATTAACTATAATAGTGATATCTCTGGGAACAGCCGGGAATTTTGGAATCTGTTTCGACTGCCTTGTTTCAGGCAAAAGCTTAATAAGACTGTCTATGCTAAGTTCAAAAAGATATACAGCCTGCTTCAGGTCAAAATTACGAAGAGTATGAGGATGAAGCTCTCCAACAAGCCCTAACAGTTCTTTGTCCGAAAAAATCTGTGCTGTATATCCCGGTTTTGTATAAACACATAAATCATCCGCCAGACTTGCGAATCGAATGGAATCGATATTCAGGCCTTTTAACAGCCCTTCAACCGCCCCCTTTATGTCAAAAAAATCACAGGGTGTTTCTTTTGCATACCACGAAGCATCAAGCCGCGTGCCTGTCCGGAGACCTGCCAGCATCTCGGTTTCTTCCGGCAGATTGCCTTCGCCTTTTTTTATATATATTTTCCCGATTTCAAAAAGCTTGAGATTCTTTTGCTGCTTTGAAATATTGCGATATACGGTTTCAAGAAGACCGGGAACCAATGATGTTCTCATAACCGCCTGATCTTCAGTCAGAGGATTCAAAATATCAACCATGTTTCTTCTATAATCGCCGGGTGGCAGATTAAGGCGGTCACAGGACAGCTTGTTTATGAAACTATAATTTATTGTTTCGGAAAAACCGAATCCGGTCATCAGGTGCATAATGCGGCTTCTGGCATCGAGCAGTTTTAGCGGTTTTCGAGCTTTAGCCGGCATGGCAGGAAAAGTTGTAGGAATGTTGTTATATCCTGAAAGGCGTGCAACCTCTTCCATGAGGTCTTCCGGCCTTTCAATGTCAACCCTGAAAGAAGGCGGATCCACCTTCAGAGTGTCCGCATCGATTTTTTTAACTGAAAATTCAATGGATTCCAGCAATTCCTTGATTTCCTCCCTGTTCAGGTCGGTCCCAAGGAGCCGGTTGGTTTCCTTTATTTTCAGGGTGATTGTTTTTGCCGGAATTTTTTTTGGATATTCATCAATAATTCCGTCGATTAATTTGCCGCCGCCGATTTCGGCCATTAGCCGGGCAGCTCTGTTCAATGCAGGAACAATACCCTCAGGATCGACACCGCGTTCAAAACGATGGGAAGCTTCAGTGTTAATCCCCAGTTTTTTTGAAGTTTTTCTGATACTGACAGGGTCAAAATACGCACTTTCAATAAGAACTTTTGTAGTGGTCTCTTCAATTTCGGAATTAAGGCCGCCCATGACTCCGGCGACAGCAACCGGCTTTTCACCATCACAGATCATAAGCATATCCGAAGTCAGCTTCCGTTCATTCATATCAAGAGTTGTAAACAATTCACCTTCATTAGCCCTGCGGACAACGATTCTGTTTTCGGCAAGACGATCATAGTCAAAAGCGTGAAGTGGTTGGCCGGTTTCCATTAAAACAAAATTGGTAATATCTACAATGTTGTTTATCGGTTTCATGCCAACAGACGTCAGGCGATCGGCAAGCCAGAAAGGAGAGGGGCCGACTGTAATATCGGTAAGGAGCCTGGCTGCGTACCGCGGGCAGTGATCATGGGCTTTAATTGTAACAGAGGTAAACCCGGTAATATCATCTCCTGAGTCAGAAAGGCTCATATCCGGGTATTGTATCTTTGTTTTTTGAATACCACAAATTTCCCGTGCGACTCCGATCATACTGAGACAATCGGGTCTGTTTGGAGTAAGATCAACTTCGATAACAGCGTCCGAAAGCTCGAGCGCTTTTAATAATTTTTCTCCAACACGTAAAGATGGGCTTAAGATCATTATGCCGCTTTTGTCTTTTCCCAGTCCCAACTCGGCTTCACTACAAATCATACCTTCGGATTCTACATTGCGGATGATGCTTTTTTCAAGGGCAAATCCGTTAGGGAAGACGGTTCCCGGCAGGGCCACCGGGGCAAGTATATCATTTAAAACATTAGGAGCACCGCAAACAACAGCAAGCGTTTGAGTACCCACGTCAACCTTTAAGAGCTTTAATTTATCAGCATTCGGATGAGGTCCGACTTCAATAATTCGGCCGACAACAACTCTGTTAAGGTAGCCGAACCTGTCGGTGACCGCCTCAACTTCCAGTCCTGCCATGGTAAGGGCATTTGCAAGGGGATGGACATCCATGTTAATGGACGTATAATCCTTTAACCAGCTTATACTTGCTTTCATACTAAAACTGCCTTAAAAACCGTAAATCATTATCAAAATATTTTCTGATGTCGTCAATACCGTATTTCAGCATTGCAATACGTTCCACACCCATCCCGAATGCAAATCCGGTAAAACGGGAAGTATCGTATCCGACATTTTCAAATAGCGCAGGATGAACCATTCCGGCGCCAATTACTTCGAGCCACCCTGTTTGTGAACAAACCCTGCACCCTTTGCCTCTGCATATAACACATAAAATATCTACCTCAGCGCTCGGTTCCGTGAAAGGGAAGAAGCTGGGACGAAATCTGAGGCTTATCCGGTCGTCAAACATCCTGTGAACAAAGGTTGTAATTGTTCCTTTTAAGTCGCCAAAGGATATGTTTTCATCTACCAGAAGACCTTCAACCTGATGAAACATGGGAGTGTGCGTAAGGTCGGAATCGCACCGGTAAACTTTACCCGGAGCTATAATTCTCACCGGAGGAGTCTGTTTTTCCATTGTTCTGATCTGCACGGGGGAGGTATGAGTTCTAAGAACGATGTTATCTGAAATATAGAATGTATCCTGCATATCCCTTGCCGGATGATTCTTTGGAATATTCAGGGCTTCAAAATTATAATAATCCGTTTCAACTTCCGGCCCCTCAACAATATCAAATCCCAGGTTCGTAAAAATATCACACATGAGCCTGGTGATCTGCGTGATTGGATGCAGAGAACCCGCAAGAAGTGTTCTCCCGGGAAGAGAGACGTCAATATAGTCGCTTGTATCAGAAGAGGTCTTTTCCAGGCGTTTTAAAGCATCTTTGAATAGTTTATCCAGAACTTTCTTTGTCTCGTTGGCCTTTTTCCCTGCTTCAGGTCTATCTTCGGGTGGAAGCTTTGATATATTTCTTAGAAAGGAAGTAATAACCCCCTTTCGACCCATATATCGGACTGAAAGCGCTTGAACAGCTTCAGCCTCCGAAGCGGCTTCAAGCTCATTTAAAGCTTCCTGATGAATTTGTTCTATTGTTTTTTCCACTTTTCTTTCTAACAAATAGCCTGCGTTTATTCAGATTTTATTAAAATATCCGTATATGGATTCACTATTTCAGACCTCGTTATTTATCTTACGAAAATGACCGGAGACCTTGATATACCACGGAATCGCAAAATAATTTGACACCAGGTCGGTCTGGGTTATAAGGTTCAAAGGTTCCCCGTTCAAGGTTAAGTGCTTCGCACTTTCTCCTTACCTATTGATTCCATTGAGTTAATGTGATGGCGGACAACCTCTGAACCTCTGAACCTTTGAACCTCTGAACCCAAATGCCCGGCTGGAAACTTAAGCTTTCTGTCCAAAATATTACGGCATAATACGCTATAAATTACGAGATCTGCATTTTGTATAACCGCTTTACTGTATAAGTCAATAATATTGTCAGACAGTTGCTGAACTTGTAATAAAGCAGAGATCTTTTAAACGCAGGCAAAAAAAAATCGCCCCGCCGAAGCGGGACGATTTTTAAAATAACATATTTTTCTAAACTAAATCACTAACAACGCTATAAGACAAACTAAAACGAAATTCTGATTCCACCAAATATGGCTTTATCATCCCAGTCTCTATCAACCGGTTCGTCAAATTTAATATCTATTATTCGATATCCAATAAAAGCTGTAGCATTATCGTTAATATGAAAATTAAAAGAACTAACAAATTGTATATATCTTTCAGTATCACGGAAACTGAGAATCTCCGGCGCTCCTGAAATATCTACGGATATGCTGATCGGCAGACGGGTAGTATTTTTCCGAAAGTCGTAATCGCCGAGAAACTGTAGGCAAAATGCCCCGACCTCATGATCTGTGCGGCGGATTTCTACTTCGCCCAAGACACCCCTGAAACCAAGTCCGAGACTTAATCCAGGTGTAAACACCTCATCCTTTACAGCCATGTGCACATTTGTGATCCAGTAATCATCATTACTGTAAAGAAACCCTCCACCTAATATTAAAGGAGTATTTAAAGTATTAAACTTTATATCCACCCATCCCTCTATTTCCGACGTACCGAGATTAACCCCGATACTGGTATCTGCCGCCTGAACTATTCCTGTAAAAACAAAAGCTGTTAAAATGATTGCAAGTGCTATTTTCCTGAAATTCATCATCGTATCCTCCTTATTCGAAATTTTGACATTACACGTTAAGGGTTCGCACAAAAATAAGTTTACATTTAAGGCGCATGGATTTAGGTCATCTTTGTTCGATCCGAGGCTGCAGGTAAGCGTAGACTCCGAAACCACAGGAATAGCGAGCTATTTCGAGGACTTCGCGATTGAGGAACGGCCAAATCCGGCCTGAAGCTGGGATGTGCCGCGAAGCAAATGCTCTTGGGGTGCATAAAATGCCAAGTTATTTTTTTCCGAGCCCTTAGCCCATTTGGTGGGCGTTTAGCCGTTATAAAGTTTAAATAAATTTTCAATTTCACCTATCAGGCGCCTTCCCGCTTTTGATTGCTTTAATCAAATGTTTGACATCAGCAGGTGAAACTGGGTAATGTTAAGATTATCAAGAGTATACATCAAGAAAAATTTGCCGTCGATTAGTGACGATGAATGCATAGCAATTCATCGAGCTTATCCTGTTTATTGCAAGCATGGTAAGCTACCCGGTTTAATAGGCTTAAACAACAAGGTGTAAAAACAAGCAAAAAGAAGATCATAATGATTAACAAAATATTTTCTTTATCTCAAAATATACGATATGTCGCAATTTATCGGGATGGTAAGCTTGAAACGAAATCTAAGGAAGGAACCGAGGACGCCAGTGGTTCGGAATCGGATCGATATGAGGAGTTGCTGGTTAACCCGACCCTTCTCACACTGGCGACACAAAGGGGAAATATTGACTGCGGAGGTCTTAAATACCTGATCGTAAGATACGGCAATTTTTTTCAATTCGTCCTGCCCACATCCTGGGGACATGTCTCGGTTTGTATCGACAAAGACGCTGATCCAGTAGCCATTGGTTTGAAAGTAAAATCTCTTATTAAGGAAAATTGATTAAAGGAGAATAAAAAAATGATTGCATGTTGTGGATTAGATTGCTCTAAATGCGAAGCATATATCGCTACTCAAGAAGATAATGATGTCAAGCGGGCTAAAGTAGCAAAAGAATGGTCTGTGCAGTATAATGCCGATATTAAACCGGAGCATATTAGTTGTGATGGCTGCAGAACCGGAGGA
>JAUWMJ010000174.1 GCA_030613225.1 Desulfobacterales bacterium | reverse complement strand
TCTGGAAGGAAAAGCGGATTATATTGTCTCAAGAGATCCTCACCTGAGAAACCTCAAACATTATCATGGCATTCAGATTGTTGATGCGAGCATGTTTGTAAGCAAGATCGCAGACGAATAAAATAAGGAAGCCGCTTGTCTATTTTAACCGTTCCTGCCTGTCATGATAAATGCATTTATACATAAGTAATTTTGATCAGACAGAATCTTTATCTTTTCTATAGCCACAGGCTCAGCGGTAAAGATGCCGTCCGATAAAATTGTCTTATGTAACCCTCGTTTATCACGCCAGGTGAGCTCCTTAATACTAAAAATCAGATGCGAAGTCCCGGCTTTTTCGGGGGCAGGAACTCTACTTGTGGTAAGCGGCTGTCTTATCTTATGCCCACCCACCAAACCCAAAAGGATGGAATCAATCTTATAAGCAATTAAAAAAGAAAAGGCAGTTAAAGAAGAACCTCTCTAACTGCCCGTCAATCAACTAATTATCAACAAAGCTATGTCAAGCTATAATCACTAAGCAAGATGTGACCCCAGCCGCGATGACACGGTTAAGCAATTTGATCAATGCGGCTGTCAGGACGGGCGTTCTTTTTGCCTGTTTCCCCGGCTTTTTCTTTTTAACCGGCAACCGGCAACTGTTAACCGATAACCGATTCACCGCCTCTTTAAAGTCAACCTGGTCAAACATCTCCACAAACCGGATAATGTCACCACCGGCGCCGCAGCCAAAACACTGCCATAAGTTTGTTAATGGATTTATAGAAAGGGAAGGATTGTGATCATCGTGGAAGGGACATAAGCCAAAAAAGCTTTTGCCGTTTTTCTTAAGTTTGACGCCCTTCGCCCTTACCAGGGCGGCAAGGTCAACGTCTCTTTTGATGCGCTCGATCTTTTCTTTTTCTATCATATCTCATATCTTCCTTTTGTCTGAGTTGTTTAAATAAGATGTCTCTCAAATGGTTCAGGGCTTCCCTGAACTGCACAGGATTAACCATAGCGTGGCCGCTTATGTACTCCTTGTCATGTTTGTGAAGGTCTTGGCCGGTAAACATAAAACTTGCTATCTGCTTGCCGTTCTGCCTAAACCGGATGTCAGCCAGATCACCGCCCATGCATATAAAAAATGCGCCTCTGAATATGTCTGTTGTTTCAAGACTGCTTGTATTCAATAAAATCACCTCCCTTGTCCCGCCATAGTTTTAACGACGGCGGATTCCTTAGGCCGCAGTGTAGCGTTTACGCAAAGCCTGATCTTTATTTGTTGATTTTTCCGGGAAGATACGATAGAAAATAAAAAGCGGTTTCAAAGGGCTTTTACCCTGTGAAGCTTCTTTCCTGGCCATCAACTGAGACTCGCCAAAGTTCAAAAGTTGATGGCCTTTTTCTTGCCGAAAATTCCCTTTTAAAAAACCTGTCAAGAAAAAAATTAATGTTTTTAAGACAATTTATTGTTTGCTTTTTGTTTTATTTTTCGATACAGTTTATGTATCACATTGTTAAGTGCTTTTTAAATAAAACCATGAAAAATAAAATGTTGGTGTATAATAAATGGTATAACATCATACAGGAGAGAACTGTTATGCCCAAAAAATTAGATTTGAATAATAGCGAATCTTTTGGAGAACGCATGGCTAAACTAAGGAATGCTGCCGGCTATTCTCAGAGGGACCTCGCCAGAGAAACCGGAATTTCTCAAAGAATGATTGCATATTACGAAAAACAGGCAAAATACCCGCCAACCCATCTAATGCCTATTCTGGTAAAAGCCTTGGGGACATCAGCAGATGAGCTGCTTGGAATAAAAGAAGTTAATACAAGCGGCAGGAAAAAAGATATGCGCCTTTGGCGTCGATTCAACCAAATTGAGAAAATGGTTGCAAAGGAAAAACGACAAATATTGCAAATTCTGGATACGTTTATTGAAAATGAACAGCTAAAAAGAAAAATACAAAACGGACAATTACCAGGCCATTAATTTGGGAGGAAAGTACCATGCAAACGTTAATTGATGACGGCAAACTTAAACAGCTTCTAAAGGAAGCATTTATTGAAGCAATTGAAGAGAAAAAAAATATTTTTCATGACCTGATCGTCGATGCTGTAGAGGATATCGCAATAGTTCGCGCAATTCAGGAAGGAGAGAATACGGAAACGGTTAGCAAACAAGAAATTTTCAACATTCTGGAAGGTCGAGCGTGAATTTAAAATTTAAAAAGAGCTTTTCCAAGGATTTGAGGAAGAAGGCGCATGAAAAAAAGCTCCTCTTACGCGTTAAAGAGATAATCAAGGAAGTCGATAATGCCGATAGTGTTCATGAACTCGTGAACCTTAAAAAATTGAAAGCGGACGGCAATTATTATCGGATCAGATTCGGTGATTACAGGATAGGATTGATTATTAAAGACGATATCGTCCACTTTGTCAGGTTATTACACAGAAAAGAGATTTACCGTTACTTTCCGTAATTCTCCTAACCCCATCAATCAAAAAATAAGGTAGCCGCTTGTCTATTTTAACGCCCCGCCTGTCATGCTGCTTGTCGATAGATCCCGTCTTCAGCGGGGCATCTTCTTACATAATCTGCCGGGACATTACCGGACATTGCATCTATTTTAAAAATAAAGCGGTGGCAATGTCCGGTAATTCAGATTATATAATCAGGGGCAGGCATCACGCCAGTCGGGACTTGAACTGAAGGTAAGCGGCTGTCTTATCTTATGCCCACCCGCCAATCCGAAAAGGATGGAATCAATTTTATAGCAATTAAAAAAGAACAGATGTGAAGTCCCACTGATAAACGGGGCTCCATTCTTATTATCTATTCCCGAACAACACACTAAATAATTGGATCTGATTTAACAAAAACAAAACGACGATTTGAAGAAAAAATGAACTTCTTCTAAATCGCCGTCAATTGGCATTGTGTGTTGTGCTCACCTTATCGGACTTTGGACTGTTTAGATACTAAATTAATAAACTCTTTGATAGTTTTTTGAATTGGAGGAGCCCCAGCACCTGCTGCATGTCCCATTGCCTGAATTATTGTTAAAAAACCCCAAAAGAAGATACACGATATAATAGCTAATATTTGCAATGGCATTGGCAATTTTACCTCCGGCAAGAAAAAATAAAGACCAATGATAACAATTAGAAATAAAACAAGTATCAGTAGAAAGGAATACATGATTATATTGCGCACAAAATTTCCTTCTTTGTTATAATCTAAGGATTCCCTTTTTATTTCCGATAATATTTTAATAAAAAACCCAAATGCAACAGCAACAACTGGGGTTAATATTACAATGTTAAAAATAAATTTCAATATAGTATTCACGTTAACCTACTACTTTATTTGCATGGGTCATTTAATTCTAAAGGAGTGAGAGGAGGCCAAAATGGTGGTAACTCCCTTGTAACTACATATGTCCAAAACAGATACCTAGGTTGCACAACTAATGCTTTTTCGGCTTTTCCATATAATAAGCCCAATCCTGCCGCATCATTCAGCCTTCCCGCGATATCTTTGTAATAAGCTTGTTGAGCAGCTTGAATCTCGGCAGGAGTCCTTTGAGGAAATAGTTTATCAGAAACTATCTTTACAAACTCTCCCCATTGTTGACCAAGTGGCTTGGTGTTATAGCCATGTCGATACATTTCCAATCCCAACGGATCAACCGCATTAACCGGATCATTTAGACAATACCTATAAAATCAGTATAACCGCATAGCAAAGGTCAAACGTAGGCCTGGGCCTGATGCCTATTTTAAGTATTGAGTTATTTAGGATGTCCTTCTTTTTCCTGGCTTTTAATGGGTGACGCCGATTTTTCACCTGAAACCATTGATACATTTCCATTTAAATCTTCGATCCAATATTCTTTTTTTAATGGCAAACCTAAAATCTTTGATAGATTTTCTGAGAAATCTTCCCAATGGCCTGGTCCAAATTGTATATTTTCATTGAATATTATATGTGAATTATTCTCGATGTCCTTAAGTATTAAGTTATATTTACAACCAAAGTTTGTTTTTATTATTTTTGAAATAATTGATTTAGCCGTACCTATATTAAAACTTTGTCTTTCCTTTCTTTTTTTTACTTTGCGCAAAATATTTTTTTCTATATCAAAGATAATTAAGGTTTTATACTGTTGTGGAAAATACAACATAAAAAAACCAATAAGAAACAAGGGAAGTATAAAAGCAAACCAAATTATTAGAATGTCATTAAAATTTGATGATACATTTGATGTAATAATGACAATCAAAATAATTATTCCTGCTGCAAAAGGAGCCATAGACATATACTGTATCAAAAAGATCCTCAAACTCCTCAGAGCAATAATCATCACCTCTTTTTTTTGCATAACCATATAACCTCTATAGATATGACAAATACATTATTAGCTTACTTACATGGATCGACTGGCTCTTCATTTTCCTTCCAACCTTCTTTTAAAGCATCCATCCCTATATTTATCATCCACCCCCCTACCCACATTGTTCCAAGGCCAGCACCAATGTGAGCAATGCCTAAAGGTGTAGTTAAACCTAATGTTCCCATCGTGTGACCTATCCCAAAAGCAACTACTCCAGCACCTACAAACTCAGCTGTTGTCCCTGCAACTATTATCAGAACACCAGAACCAATTTTGCCCCAATTTTTTAATCCATCCGGATCGATCCAGTTCACTGGATCCGATAGGCAGTACCATTAAAAGAAAAAGGCAGTAACGCTATGCCCGCTACTGCCTTATGTTTAAGATATTTATTTACCGACGTCCCGGTTGAATTCCCTTATCTTTTAATTCTGGATGTCGTTCATAAAAACCTGATAACTCTTCTAACGGTGCTTGGCAGTCGGGACATTTCAAGTCCTCACAATCTTTCTTGTAAAAAGGCTTTATACATTTTGGGCACATCAATACTTTTTTTTCATCCTTTGCTTTCTTGTCTGCCTCAATTGTCTTTTTCCGGAAAGAGGACCAAATAAAAAAAGCCCCTAAAATAATAAAACATCCGCCAAATGGCCATTTGATACCTGAGAAATCAAAGGTTATTCCAAATCGACTACTATAAGAAACTGGCTTAATCCATATAGAAATCCCACTAAGGAATAATATACTGCCAAACAGTCTAAACGTTATCTTGTTCATAACTACCTACAATTATTATCCAATGGTTTATTCTCTGTCCAGCGATTAAGTTCATCTAAAATTGGATCAACAAAGAATCGCCTTGCATTCCATCCTGCTAACCCAGCGGGAGTTGGAGGGGGCGGGCCAGGTATTAATAATCCTTGAGCAAAATCCCAAATAATTGGTGTATATGGTGCAAGTCGGTATAGGGCGACAGTACCGGCAGCTACAATGGAAGGACCATATACGTATCCCAACAATGTGAGGCCGGAGACAAGAAATTCTCCGGTAGGATCAACCGCAAACACCGGATCCGATAGACAATATTGAAACAGGTCAGTATCCCCACCGGCGAATAGAATCGGATCTTTTGCGGTCCAGCGGCCGGTATCCGGGTCATAATCGCGATACCCAAACCGAACCAACCCCGTATCTCTATCGTGCATACCACCAGCAAATCCAAAGGGCATATCAAACGAAGGATCAGTATCTGCTATGATGTTTCCGAATGAATCGTAGTCAATCGTTTTTACCACATTACCTGCACTGTCTGCAACAGCTTTTAAGGAACCGACCTGGTCATTGGTGAGATAATAGGTTGCACCGCCCCTTGTTATTGCAACGGGCATTCTACTGTCTGCATACTCGAAACGCATGATAAGGTTATTGCTGCCATCATAAACAGCAAGCAAACGTGTTAATCCCTGCCAGAAATATTTTTCTACAGTTATACCGTCAACGATTTTGGCAATTCTTCTTCCAAGGGGATCGTGGACATATTCAATGACCCTGCCGTCAGGTAAGTTCACGCTTAAAAGCTCACCACGGGATGAATAATTATAGGTGGTAACATCAGTGCCATCAGTTTTGGTCGTCAGAAAACCATCAACATCATATTGATATGAAGTAGTCCCGGCAGTTAAAAGATGATCCTCATCAGAATAGGTAAAGTTTCTACTTGTAATCCCTCTGAGAGTGTTCATTTCATAAGTGCGGGTGCCGTTGATATCGTAGTCATACTCTTCCACCAGGGAGCCGCCTTTAGTAACAGTCAGAAGTCGCCCCATCTGATCATACGTGTAATCATAAGTCGAAGTGTTGCCATCAACGGTTTCGATTTTTTGCGTTATTTGACCATTATCATCTTGTGCAAGACTCCACGAGTTGACAGCCTGGCCGCTGATGGTCAAAACTTGTCCATCCTGCTCTCCATAGCCGTTGAAAGTGCGGCTTTGGTTCAGAGATCCTCCATTTACAGCTTCCGGCAGGCCGTTTTGTGCATTGCGTGCGATGGTAAAACTTCCTGCACCGGTTAAAAGGCCGTCATTATCGTATGTGTAATTTTCCGTATCTCCGGCATAAGTGAAACCTGTTACATTAAAGTCGTTGTTGTAAGTATAACCGAGCGATTGAGCCAAAGTTCCGGTTAAGGTTTCTGATGTAATAAGATTTCCATCGTAACCAAACGTAATAGCTTCACTCCCTTTTGTGATCGATTCAACCGTTGTGCCGCAAATATACGTATAATGAATATTTCCTTCAGGTGTCTGAACCTG